>CAYYMM010000001.1:0-8061 GCA_964472395.1 uncultured bacterium
AGGCAGTTGCACCTCAGGATGGAATCTCGGAGGCGCTATGGACTACTTCCGTGACTACGGCGTACCGGATGACGCCTGCCTGCCCTATACGCAATCGGACAGCAATTGCGGCTCGACCTGCGGCGACTGGCAGTCCCGGGCGACACGGATCAGCAGTTGGACATGGATCACGAACAGCTCGGCCGACGAAACCGCCTTGAAAAACGCCATCGCAACCCGCCCGATTCCCTGCCGGATGGAGGTCTACGAAGACTTCTACAACTATGGCGGTGGGGTCTATTCATATGCATGGGGCAACAACCTGGGCGGCCACTTCGTCGTGCTGGTCGGCTGGGACGATGCCCAGAATTGCTGGATCTGCAAGAACAGTTGGGGCGGCGGTTGGGGAGAAAGCGGATACTTCAAAATCACAAAAGGACAGTGTGTGATCGGAACATGGGCACCCCTGCCGAATTACGGCGCTCAACCCCCGACTCCCACCCCGTCCTCGCCTCCCCCGACCGGAAATGCGACCGTCCAGATCCAGATGCCCAGCTCCTACTTCCACCCCGGTGACCTGTTCTGGGCGAATACCGTCGTCAACAACACCGGTTCGAGCCTGGTCAATGTCAAACTCTTCGTCGTGCTCGATGTCTACGGCCAATACTGGTTCTGGCCATACTGGCAGGGATATCCGCCCTACTATTCATGGTGGGAAGGGAACATCGACCCGGGCAACTGGACATGGTCGGTGTTCGACGCGTTCTACTGGCCGAATGTCGGAAGTTCGATGAGCGGTATTCGGTTCTATTCCGTCATTACCGACAGCACCATCACCCAGACACGCTCGAATCTCGCAACGGCCGAATGGGGATTCGGTCCGTAATTCTAAGGGCGGATCGACATCCCGTGCAGCATCCACTGGTCGGCTTCGGCCGTGGAAGCGACGCTGATCCACTGAATCGCCCGGGTGTCGCTCAGCGCAAACTCCGCGCTGAATGCACGTTGCGATCCAACAGAAAGTGCCTGAATCGCCGGGAATCGCCATGAAACATGGGTGATTCCCGGTTGTTTTTTGCCTGACTCATCCGGACCCGGCCGGACCAGATCGAATCGCTCACGTGTCTGATCGGCGAACCCGATCGTCACATGCGCCAGGATGCCCGTCTCCGGTTGAGGCGTCTCCGGGCGGTAGACGAAGGCAATGCGGCGGCCGTGAACAGGCGTCGTCAGACGCAGGCTCCAATCATCCGAAAAACAATGCTCCGATTCGATCAGACGCATAGTTCCCAGCGTGAGAAACTCGTTGCGGATGTATTCCGCCCTGGCGTCAACCTGGGTCCATCCGGAATCACCCAGGAACCGGATGCCTCCGGGCCACCCCCGATAGACCTGAGAGGGGTTCATCCGGAGCGTTCGGATCGAACCCTGTTTGTTTCCTTCAACCATGTTGACCGTGTGGACCCGTTCCGCTGTCAAGGCCGACCCCGCAATCCAGATGATCAAGATTCCGGCATACACCGCGCCGGACAGAACAAGCATGCGATCGGTTCGGGGTGACCGGCCGGCGGGGTGATTCCGGACAGCACGCCAAAGAGCGATCGATGCGATCAGGGACAAAAGCAGCGCGATGGCAGGGATCGCAGCGGCATTCCTGAACATCTCCCCGAAAAGACTCGTTCCGGCCAGTTTCAGGAGGAATCCCGGCGCGTCCGTGAACTGCGTCCGGATCATGTCGATCCGCGTCATGGGAACCCACGGGGCACCCATCTTCGAGTAATAGTACTGGCCCATCAATAGCAGGTTCCAGATCGTGGCGCAGGCGATCAGTCCGGCGATCGACCATCGGAGCAGACGGCGGCGTTCCACGTGGAACACATCCATCAGTGCCATAAACCCGAGCGCGAACACAGGAATCAGATCCAGGAAACGTCTCATGCCGAATCCGACACCTGCCCAATCCCGGCGAACGGCGTTGATGTACAGATGCAACGCGAACAGCAGAACCGCTCCGAACGCGATCCGGTCTCTGCGTGTCACCGCCAGCACACCGATTCCGAGTATGGCCGGGAGAAACACCGGATTGACCATGAGGAGTCCCTTGGTCGCCTCGAAAAGAACCAGATCGAACCGGGGTGCCAGCCAGTGCATCCCGCCCTGCCCTTGCGGGTCCACGAACGGATGGCCGTACAGGATGCCCGTCACCAGCAGTTGCGGCGCGACAGCGATCAGAAAAGCCGCCGTCCAGACCGACCAGCGCCGGATCGTGTCCGTGAGGCGACTGCCGGACCGCACGAACAGATCGGAGATGAAATCCGCGAACGGGAGAATCAGATTCACCCCGTTCTGCCATCGCGCCGCCATCATGAGCCCCGTCACGAGGCCGTACAGGGCGAAGCGCCAGGCCGACGAGGATCGGTCCCGGCTGTCGAGCCACAGAATGAAAAAGGCAGTGGATGCCGCCGTGCTGCTGGCATGTGAGAACGCAGGTGTCACGAACAGAAACGCGGGAAAGTTGGAAGCTCCCAGAATGGCTGCGAGCGCCAGCGTGCGCGCGGAACGGGAATACCCCAATCGACGAGACAGGCGATCGATCCAGCAGAGCGTCAGGAGACCCGCGAGCATGGAGATGATCATGGGGAGGAGCCGGTAGGCGAGGCCGTAACCCGAGATCGCCAGAGGGGAGTCGGCACCTCCGAGTGCTCGGATGATCGCGTGCATCGCCGCATAGACCGGCAGCCAGACCATGGCGGGTCCGAACGAGAAAATATTGGGGGGATATCCCGTATCGCCCCATTTCCCGGGAATGTACTCCCGGAACACCGGCACCCATTCCCACGTGAAGAACTCGCGTTCATCATCGAAATTCAGATCGTTCTGGATCACGAGCGATCGCATGAATTCGTAGTAGTAAGCACCGTCCGAGTTCAGCCGCGGTGCGAACAGCAGCACCTGCATTCCGGCGAACATGAGAAAGACGGTGATGGGGAAACGGTGCGATGGGGTCTCGGACATGCCGGAAGATTAGCACAGCCCGCGCGTCCGGCCAATATTTCCTTCATTCACCCGAGCATCGTCTCTTCGCCGGCGGTATCCGGAGCAAGTCATCCACATCCCGCTCCCTGAGCCCGTCGAAGGGAGCTATTGGCCCAATCCCGCTCCCTGAGCCTGTCGAAGGGAGCTATTGGCCCAACCCCGCTCCCTGAGCCCGTCGAAGGGAGCTGTTAGTACAAACCCCCTCCGGTGTTCCAGTTTACGCATTCATTCATGGTTCATCCTATCGGACGCTTCGACACGCTCAGCGTCCGGGATGTGCCGGCGTTCCGCATTCAGTCTGTTCACCTGGTCAAAAAAAAAGAGTTCGAGGCTGACGATGAGTGAGAGCCAGACGGAATTGGGAGGCCGTCTGTGTCAGCCCCGAACTGCGTGGGCGGAAACTGCGTCAGGGAATACGCAGTTTCGAGAGGAGTAAAAAGTAGAGCGTCACCTGCCGTTACCGGCAGATACTTCTTTCTTACATCCCGTTTTCCGGTTTGTCAACTCCGTATTTTTCTGTTTCCAGGCGCTCAGCCAATAAACAAATCACACGCCAATCTCGTATCCGGATCTGATTGCGCTTCAAGCCTTCAGACTCTTTCGGAGGATTTTTCCATGTTCAAACGATCCATCAGATTGCTCTGTATCACCCTTCTTCCCATGACGGGGCTCATCGCGAACCTCGCCGCCGCCGGACTCGATCCAGCCCACCCCAACAACCCGGCATGGCGATCCATGATCCGTACCGGCGTCACCGAAGAGACATTCCGGAAACACCTCCCGCAATTCACCGAGCTCTCCCCCTCACCAGACGGACGCTCCCCCTCACCCCGGATCGACAACTCGCAGGAACCCTGGTTCCGCGGCATCTTCTCACAGGTAAACGGCTCCTGTTCCCAGGCCAGCGCAATCGGATACATATTTACCTACGAAATCGATCGGGCACGCGACATCGCAGCGGACTCCAATTCGACCCGATATCCGACCCACTTCACCTACAATTTCCTCAACAACGGCCAGGATTATGCCTCGGACCCCTTCGACGGTTGGCAGATCGCCACGGAGTGCGGCATCCCGAATCAGGAAGTTTACGGCGGGCTGGCCGCCGGAGGTTTCAAGCGTTGGATGACCGGTTACGACCAGTATTTTCACGCCATGCACAACCGCCTCTGCAAAGCGGCCCTGATCGATGTCTCGTCGGCGGATCAACTCGACACGATGCGTCAATGGTTCGACAATCGCCTGGACGGCTCCGAAACCGGCGGGATCGCACTCTTCGGCGCCAACACGATCGACCTGACGGCCGACCAGATTCCGACCGGGACGCCGTTTGAAGGAGAATACATTATCCGGGAATGGGGTCCGCAGGGGCAGTTTCTGGTCGATCACCTCATGACGTTCGTCGGTTACGACGACACGATCTGCCTCGATTACAACGGTGACGGACGGTACACCAACACCGAAGACACCAACGGGGACGATGTGGTCGATCTGACGGACTGGGAAATTGGCGCGATGATCATCGCCAACAGTTGGGGAGCCGGATGGGCGAACGATGGGTTCATCTACATGCCTTACCGGCTGCTGGCCGTGCCGGTGTCTGAAAAGGGGATGGGTTTGTACAATCAGATTTACACGTGCGAGCCCCTTCCGGAATATGCGCCGCTGCTCACCTTGAAAATCACACTGACCCACACATGCCGGAACAAGATCGCGGTCGTTCCGGGCATCGCAGCGGATCCGGATGCCATACAGCCGGACTATCGCCTCAATCTGCCGATTTTCGCCTTCCAGGGCGGCCCGAACTACATGCAGGGCGGAACGGACCCGGAGGATCGGACGATCGAATTCGGGCTGGATGTGTCGCCGCTCCTGGCTCACGTCGCCCCGAACGCTCCCTTCGCCCTGTTTCTCGATGTGATCGAATCCGACCCGGAAAATGCTGATGAGGGGAGTATCGATGCCTGTTCAGTCATGGATTATACCTCGGAGACCGCCCAGGAGACCCCCGCGTCCGGGTTGCCGCTGGCGCTGGAGAACAACCGGACCACACGCGTCCGGTTTCCCCTCACGGTCGCTTTCTCGACGCCGGCGATCACTACGGAATCGCTCCCGGGCGCACGGGTCGATCAACCGTACAGTCAGGCCCTGAGCGCACTTGGCGGAACGCCTCCGTACACCTGGGAAATCGCGGCGGGATACACGCAGCAGACCGAGTCGGCGGACTACGTGCCCGTCACGTCGGATCCGCTGACCCCTCAGCCGAATCATGATGACGGATTCGTCCCGATTGATCTCGGATTCGACTTCCCGTTCTTTTCTGAAACCTACCAGCACATTGCCGTGACGACGGATGGTTCGATCATCTTCGAAGATGCGTTTGTGGCGATCCGCGGAATCAATAATCTCAGAAACCATGCGGCGATCACGCCGTTCGGTTCGGATCTGCAGCAATACGCCGCTGAGGAGGGGGAGGGGATTTTTGTCGAAAAATTGACGGATCGCATGACCATTCGATGGGTCACAAGCCGCTACAATCTGACGGACACGGATTTCGATTTCAGCGCGACACTCACGGCCTCCGGGGACATCTTCTTTGCGTACGGTCCGATGAGTGAGACTGGCTTCTCTTTCATTTCCGGCATTTCGGACGGTTCGGGCAATGTGATTCTGTCGTCGATCATGGGCGGTTCCTCGATCGAGTCCAACTCCAGGCTTGTGTGGACACCGGACCGCTATCTGTTCGACCCGGCGCTCGGGATGGACGTGTCGGACGACGGGTTGTTTCACGGGACACCGACCCAGAGCGAACGCGTCTTTGCAGTTCCGGTCCGGGTGACGGATGTGCATGGATTGTCGAGTGGCCGCACGATCGGGTTCATGAGCAGCAACGGGGTTCCGTTTGTGAGTCTCGATATGCCGGATCGTCGTCTGTCTGTCGGTGACACCTTCATGTTGGACTGTGCGTGCGCCAATCCGCTGACGGCTTCGCTCACGTTCGATGAATTCGTGATTCTGGATGTGTATCAGAATTACTGGTTCTGGCCGTCATGGTCGCAATCGGTCGATTTCGGCCCCGCGACACTCGCCCCCGATTCGTTCTCCATAACCGGCATTCTGACGTTCGTCTGGCCGGAAACGGATGGCGGTGCGGAAGGGCTGCGGTTCTGGGGCGGGATGGTGAATCCGGGTGCGCAGGCGCTGATCGATTATGACGTCGTGGAGTGGTCGTATGGAAGTGCCGGATCCTCCGAAGTGGGTTTCTAAAAGGCTGCATCCGGCGTACGGTTCGGAATTAAGTAAGGTGTCCCTGTAATTCCCGGCCACTTAACTTTTCCCCTTCAAATACGTATGATCCAGCAGGATAAGGAGGGCGCTGCTCCCATGAAACAATCCGGATGGTTCCTGTTCCTGTTATCGATTGCCTCGCTGACCACTCCATCTCTGGCTCTGTTCCAGACCGCCGGACATCCCGGCATCAGCCGGATCGAGTTGCCGGACGCCGCCTCCCGCGAAAGTCTGTCTGAACTGGGCCGATCCATCTGGTGGATCTCGGATCGCTGGGCACTGGTCGACTCGGACAGCGCGCTTGACACCCTCCCGATCATGCCCCCCTCACCCCTCAACATGCTCTATCTGATCCATGCATCCGAAGAATCCGCTCGAAGCGATCCTCGGTTTGCACACTGTGTCGCTCTGGATAACGCCATGTGCCTGGTGAGCATCGCTCCGGACAGCCCGGCGTTCGATCGGCTGGCCGGTGTCCGCCTTCCGCATCCCGTCGTCTATCGCGCTCCCGTCCGCTTCGATCCCCCCCGGAGTGTCTCGGCAAAACCGGCTGTCCAGTCGATCGTCAACGCGGTGTCTTCGACAGATCTGATGGCGGATGTCACGCACCTGGCCGATTACCTGAATCGCCATTCGATGCATACGGGATGCGAACAGGCCGGAGAATGGCTCCGGCAGCAGTACCATGACATGGGATACGCCATCACAACGCAGCGGTTCCGCCCCGACATGGCGCCGAACGTGATCGCCGAGGCTCGCGGATTGATTCACCCCGACGAGATCGTCGTGATCTGCGCGCATTACGATTCGATCAACAACAACCCGAGAATTCCGACGTGCCCCGGCGCCGACGACAACGGAACGGGCACCGCGGCCATTCTCCAGACGGCGAGACTTCTGGCCGGAATCCCGTTCGACCGGACACTCCGGATCATTTCATTCGCCGGTGAAGAAGAGGGGCTCTTCGGTTCGTTTGCCTACGCGGAACGCGCAGCGGCGCTCGATGAGAACATCGTGGCGGTTTACAACTACGACATGATCGGATGGGTGTCTCCCGCCCCGGAGGATCTCGACGTCATCGGCAATCCTGACTCGATGAGTCTCGTCGAGTTCTTCATCGATTGCGCAGACGCCTACACGTCGCTTCCCACAGTGGCGGTGAACGATGCGACACTGGTCTATTCAGACCACTCCCCGTTCTGGCTCCACGGCTATCCGGCGTTTCTCGGAATCGAAGACGAGCCGCTGAACTACCCGTATTATCACAGCGCACACGACACGCCGGACAAGATCGACGTCTCGTTTTTCACCGAAACCGTCCGGGCGTTGATTGCGGCGACTATCGAAACCGCCGTCATGCTGGATGCGCCGCCTCCCACGCCGACGCCTCTGCCGGAAGATGCCGCCGTGGCCGTGCAGGTCATGATCAATCAGGCGGTGTTTCAACCCGGAGACACCTTCATACTGGGAATCAATTACTGGAACGACCGGCCGGAAGATATCGCGACGCACTTGTATCTCGTACTGGACATCGGCGGCGAGTTCTGGTTCTGGCCGACCTGGGAGAAGGAACCGTCGGGGGAATCCAGGCTGCTCGCATCCCGCTCCCGTGTGCTCAATGAACGGCTGATCTCGTTCACCTGGCCTGACGTTCCCGGATCACAATCCGATATCCGGTTCTGGTCCGCGTTTCTCGACGATGCCGAAACCCGCCTGATCGGCATGTATGATATGAAATCCTTCGGTTACGAAGAATAA
>CAYYMM010000001.1:8161-19818 GCA_964472395.1 uncultured bacterium
CGAAACCCGCCTGATCGGCATGTATGATATGAAATCCTTCGGTTACGAAGAATAACGCGGAGATGTCGTCCGTTAAGCGGATGACCGCGAAGAGGGATATACTTTCATCCCGCCTTTTTCCGCGTGAGCCGCCGCCTTACCCCATCGAGATACGTGTAAAACATCGGCGTGACATAGAGCGTGATGAGCTGCGATACAGCCAGACCGCCCACGACCGCCAGACCCAGCGGCCGCCGCGATTCCGCCCCGGCCCCCAACCCCAGCGCAATCGGAAGCGTCCCGAAAAACGCCGCCATCGTCGTCATCATGATCGGCCGGAACCGCACACTGCACGCCTTCAAGATCGCCTCCCGCGGATGCATGTTCTCGTTGCGCTGCGCATCGAGCGCAAAATCGATCATCATGATCGCATTCTTCTTCACCACGCCGATCAGCATGATGATCCCGACAAAACTGTACAAATTGAGATCAACCCCGAATATCAACAGCGTCAGTAACGCACCGAACCCCGCAAACGGCAGCCCGGACAGGATGGTGAGGGGATGAATGTAGCTTTCATACAGGATCCCGAGAATGATGTAGATCACGACGATTGCCAGTATGAGCAGAATTTTCAGATCGGCCTGCGATGACTTGAACGCCTGCGCGGTCCCCGAAAAATTCGTCGTGATCGTATCCGGCAACGTCTCCCGCGCCGCCCGATCCACCAGCGCGACGGCCTCACTGAGCGACACGCCCGGCCTGAGATTGAACGATAGCGTCACGGACGGCAACTGCCCGGAATGATTGATCGACAACGGCCCATGACTCTCACCGATCGATGCCACGGCGCTGAGCGGCACAAGCTCGCCCGTCTTCGATCGGATGTGCAGCAACTGCAACGCGCTCGTGTCCTTCTGAAACTCCGGAAGCAGCTCCATGATGACCTGATACTGATTGTTCGGTGCCAGAATGGTCGATATCTGCCGCGCGCCGAATGCAGCGTAGAGCATGTCCTGTATCTTCACGGGCGATACACCGAGCGACGCCGCGCGGTCCCGGTCAATATGAATCGCGATCTCCGGATTCGTCAGCTTCAGATCGGTATTCACATCCTGCAGCTCGGGCATCGCCTTGAGCGTCTGTTCGAGTTTCGGCGCGGATGCGTACAGGGTATCGAGATCCGTCGACTGTAGGGTGTACTGATACTGCGATGTCGTGAAGCGCCCCCCCATGTTGATCGACGGCGGATTGACCAGAAACACCTTCATTCCCGGAATCACCGCGAGCTTCTTCCTGAGCGACTGCAGGATCTCATCCGCGGTCATATCCCTGTCATGCCTCGGCTTCAATTTCAGAAACACACGGCCCTGATTCGCCGCCGAACCCATGCCACCCGACGTCACGGCCGACATGAACGACTCGATATTCGGATCCGCATGGATGATCGCCGCAACCTGCTGCTGATTCGCGATCATGGCATCGAAGGAAATGCCCTCGGCGGCTTCCGTCGTCCCGAACAGAAACGAATTGTCCTCGCTCGGCATGAACCCTTTCGGAATAACACGGAACAACACTACAGTCCCAACCAGAATGCCGACAGAAAACACGAGCATGTAGAAACGATGCCGCATCGACCAGGCCAGCGTCCGCTCGTAAAACGCGAGCGCCCGATCGAATACTTTCTCGGTCGCATAGTAGAACCGTCCGCGTTTGATCGCATGATGCGGCTTCAGAAAACGACTCGCCATCATCGGTGTCAGCGTCAGCGACACGACACCGGATGCCAGAATCGCCACGGTGATCGTCACGGCAAACTCACTGAAAAGTCTCCCGATGATGCCGCCCATGAACAGAAGCGGGATAAACACGGCCGTCAGTGACAGCGTCATCGATACGATGGTGAAACCCACTTCTTTCGCACCGTCGATCGCGGCCTGGAACGGCTTCTTGCCCATTTCGAGATGCCGGTAGATGTTTTCGAGCATGACGATGGCGTCATCCACAACAAACCCGACGGCCAGCGTCAGCGCCATCAGCGACAGATTGTCGATGTTGTAATTCAACAGATACATCACCGAAAACGTCCCGATGATCGACATCGGCAGCGACAGACTCGGAATCACCGTCGCGGCGGTGCTCCGCAGAAACAGGAAGATCACGAGCACGACCAGGACGAGCGTGAGCAGCAGGGTGTATTTGACATCCGTCACCGACTCGTTGATCGATTCCGACCGGTCGAACATCAGACTGAGCGATACGGATGCCGGCAACTGTTTTTCAAATGAGGGGAGCAGTGCTTTGACGGCACGGGCCACCTCAACGGTGTTCGTCCCGGGCTGCCGCTGGACCGCGAGCATGATCGCCCGCTTGTCCCGGAACCAGCTCGCCACCTTGTTGTTCTGCACGCTGTCGATCACGCGACCGAGTTCTTCGAGCCGCACCGGGGATCCGTTTCGGTAGGTCACCACGATCGGCCGGTATTCCTGCGCCGACTCGAGCTGCCCGTTGGTCTGAATGGTCAACGCTTTCGACGTGCCCCATAACGTCCCCGTCGGCAGATTCGTATTGTTCTCCTGCACGGCCGTCACGACCTGATCGATTCCGATGCCGCGCGTCACGAGTTCACGCGGATCGAGCTGGATCCGGACGGCATACTTCTGCGCCCCGTAGACCTGCACCTGCGCAACGCCGTTGATCGTCGAAATTCGCTGCGCGAGCATCGTCTCGCCGTATTCGTTCAATGTCGATAACGGCAGGGACTCGGATGTCAGCGCGATGAACAGAATCGGCTGATCGGCCGGATTGACTTTCTGATAGGAGGGGGGACTCGGCATATCTTTCGGGAGCTGTCGCTGCACCGCCGCGATCGCGCTCTGCACATCCTGAGCCGCCGCGTCGATGTCGCGCTTGAGCGAAAACTGGAGGGTGATCTGCGAGACGCCTTGAGCGCTGGTCGAGGTCATCGAATCGAGACCCGATATCGTCGTGAACTGCTTTTCGAGCGGGGTCGCGACTGATGACGCCATCGTCTCGGGACTCGCCCCCGGCAACGACGCCGTGACGACGATGGTTGGAAAATCCACGTTGGGCAGATCGCTCACCGGCAGCTTCTGATACGAAATCCATCCGAAGATTAGAATCGCCGCCATGACGAGCGTCGTCATGACGGGACGTTCAATGAAGATTCTCATAGTATGTTCACCTTCGAGCCATCGACGAGACGCAACTGACCCTCGGTGACGATCCACTCACCCGCCGTCAGGCTGTTTTCGACCACGGTCAGACCGTTCACCGTTCGTGAGACCGTCACGACTTTCTTTGCGACCGTGTTGTCGTCCCGAATCACGAAAACGAACGATCCTTCCTGCCCGATCTGCACGGCTGCACTCGGAACGACCAGCGCTTTGTCGAGCGTGCCGATCGTCAGGGCGATCTCGACGAACTGCCCAGGCCACAAGGCCTGATCGGTGTTGTCGAAGCGCGCCTTGAGCAGGATCATGCCGGTCGACTGATCGATGGTATTGTCAACGAATTCGAGTTTTCCCGGAATGGCTTCACCGGTCGATCCCGACGCTCGGGCGGTGACCACGAGTTCCTGATCGTTTTCCATGGAACGTCGGATTTCCGGAAACTGATTCCCCGGCACGGTGAAGGCGGCCAGCACGGGCTGGATCTGGTTGATCGTGATCAGCGCAACCGAGTCATTGGCCTTGATCACATCGCCCTGATGGAAGGCCAGCGCGCCCGTTTTTCCCGATATCGGCGCTCGGATACCGGCATGTTCCAGTTGCAGCCTCGCATTCTCGACGGCCTGCTCATCCGCTTTCACGGACGATCGCAGCACGTCGACGGATGTTTTTACCTCATCATATTGCGCCTTGGTGACGAAGTCCTTTTCCACGAGATCTTCGTAGCGCTTGAGTTGTGTTTCGGCGTTTTTCAGTTGCGCCCGGTTCTTCTCGAGCGACGCCTGCGCGCGCTTCATATCCGCCTCGAACGGCCGCGGATCGATTTCGAAGAGCAACTGTCCCTCCTGCACGAAATCGCCTTCCCGGAAAGCGATCCGGGATAGTGCACCGGCGACCAGCGACCGGATCGACACGGTCCGGTAGGCCTCGACGTTCCCGACCGCATGAATGTCGATCGGCACATCCCTTGTTTCGACCACTCCAGCGCGCACCGGGGCCGCTGCCTGAGCGCTTTTTCCTCCGGTCGGCGACATGCCCCCGGAGGCATCCCTGCCGCATCCCGTCCAACCGATCATGATCACAATCGCCGCGGCAGCCAATCCGCCCGAAACGCGCTCAATATGACTATTTCTATTCCAATTCATTCGATGAACTCCTCTGAGGGAACGGCCGGGCCGACGGTTCGATTCCTGAAACGATTTCCTTTCCGAACTCTGCGCGCATGGATCCCGTATCGTGGATGAGCTGCGCCAGGGCGGTGAACCATGACCATCGCGCCTGGACATCCTGCGAACGGGCATCCGCCAGCACGCTCTGGGCCGACAGCAGATCGATGATCGTGCCGACGCCTTCCTTATAGCGTGCGAGCGACACTTCCTCGGATTTGGAGGCGCTCGTGAGCAGATCCCTCGACGTTTTCACCTGTTGTGATGCAGTCTGCAGACTGTAATATGCGCTGAAGACCTGAAACACGATCCGCTGCTCAAGCTGATCCCTGCGCGCCGTTTCCGCATCGGCCTGACGCTGTGCCTGACGGGTTTCATTGAGTGATGAAAAGCCTGTGAACAGAGGCACATGCAGGGACAGCCCTCCGGAGTAATAATCCGAATAGTTGTCCTCGGCCCCTTCGAAATCGGGATAGTACATCCGGCCCATGCTGCCCGTCAGCTTTATCGACGGCAACCCCTTGGCCCGCACCTCGCGTACATTCTGCCCCGCTGCCTCGGCGCGCGCCTTCGCCGCTGCGAAATCCGGCCGTTTTTCGAGTGCTTCGGCGATGTACTGATCGACGGTGAGCAGCACCTGGTCCGTATCGATATCCCCCGGAAATGCCTCGATGTCGTAGGGCATGTTCGCCGGCAGTCCCATGGACAGCGCAAGCGCACCGCGTGTGATCTGCAACTCGCCTTCGATGCGCTGCAGATTGAGTCGCGCCCGGGACTCGGCCGCCTCGGCCTGCAACACATCCGCGATCGTCGCCAAGCCGACCCCGTGCCGCCTCCGCGCCGCCTCCAGATTCGCCTCCGCTTCCGCTGAATTGATCCGCTCGGCATCCCGCAGCGCCTTCATCGACATGTATCGGAAATACGCGCTCGCCACCTGCAGAATGACATCCTGGATATTACCTTCGTGAGTCAGCTCCGCCGCTATCCGCAACTGATCCGTCCGCGCCACGGCCCCCTCGCGCCCCCCGAAATCAAACAGCAGCCACGACAGCCCGGCAGCCGCAGACCAGGCATTCTGAGGGGTTGTCGGCCGATCCGGCGACGACAGCGGCCGACTGCGAAGCGCGTTCACATCCGCGGTCAGAGACGGCCAGTAATCGGCCGTTTCCATCCGATGCCGCGCTGCCGCCGCCCTGGCCTCGTTCCACGTCGCCCGCGTCACGGGATTGTTTTCAAGCGCCAGATCGATGATCTCGGATAATGTCAGGCTCCCGAGCTGTTCAGCGGACACACCCTTCCATGCATCGAGACCCGACGGAAGAACCGGATTCGCATCTCCCGCATGAACCGCCGCCGTCACGATCAGCGTCCAGATCAGCCTTGTAATATGTGTTTTCATGCCACCTTCTTTACCGGATACTTCACCGGAATCCCGGATCATTCCCTGTCGGGAATCCCGATCTACTTCTCAATGAGAAACACCATCCGGTCGTGTTGACTCATCTCCTCACCCTGCATCTCACGCTCCATCCCATCGATCCGCTCCATCCACTCACTCCGCCGCTCACTTCGCTCCGCGAATACCCGGAATCCGGCAAAGAACTCCTCACACGACCGGAGATCATCGACCCAATCGATCATCTTCCGATACGGACGGTTCAGATTCCGAACGAATCGCTCCATCTCGTCGACCGTCATGTGCGGATAATGCGGATGCCCGATCTCGCGCTGCAATTCGAGCATATCCCTCCAGAGCCTGAGCGTATTGCGTTTGGCCTCGCTGCGGTCATCATCGAACGGCTCGGCCAGAATCACATAACGGCGGCTCACCCGCAGCATCTCGTGAACCGCCTCCTCCCAACGCGTCATGTGATGCAGGGAGTAGCGCGCGAACACGAGATCGAACCGGGTGTCCGCAAATCCGATACTCCGGCCGTCCATGCACAGATACCGGATGTTCGGCGCCGAATTTTCCTGCCTGCCCCGCCTCACGATGCCTTCGAACGGATCGATTCCCGTGATCGTTTCCGCCGCATCGGCAATCTCGACGGTAAACGCTCCGCACCCGCATCCCATATCCAGTATAGACTGGGGGCGACACTCCCGGATGGTCTGTTCCAGACTGTTCATCGCGTCAAGCCTCCGAAAGTTTAGACTCCGGCATCCCGGCCGGGTTTCACGGAGACGTTTCGGCTGATCCGGGCTCGTTTGACGAGAAAGTACCCGAGCGAAAGAGCGAGGAGGATGGCTGCAATGGCAAACAACGTGTCGCTGGTATATTTTTCGAGATCCAGAACGATCACTTTTCGAGCCACTGCGATGATGGCCACGATCAGTACGACCTCGTCGTGTATCGCATGCTCCTCGAAGTACGCTTCGATGGTTCCGAGCAACTCGATGCCGATCAGAACGAGCAGAAAGAAGCCGAATATCCTGAGGAGTTCCGTGATCCCGATCAGATAGTTGGGCGAAGAGAGGATATCGGTGACGACCAGGTATCCAAGTTCAACCGTTGAAAGAAAGATGACCAGCATCATCAGGGCAATCAGCACCACCACAATGGCGCGTTCGAAGATCCGGATCAGTTTCATGTTGAGGCGTCCTCCAGAATCTGCCGCGCGGCGGCGCGCGCCAGTTTGACCCCGTTGGACATCTGGCGGTCTTCCGGAAACACTTGCGCCATGGTTGACAGATAGAGCTTTCGGATCGGTGTCCGCGACGCGGGTATCTTCTCGTGATAATTGATCGAAACGATCGCCTGAGCGTGCGATTCATGCCAAAGATACAGATTGATCACCCAGTCGCGACGAAATGCCGGGAAGATTTTCTGAAGATAGGGGAGATACGTTTCGAAAAGGTCGTTTGCGGTAAGCGAATAGAGGGGATCGTCGGTATCCATGTATCGCGAAATGTAGGCCAGATGCCGGTTCCGATAGTTCTCCTCACCCAGCAGGTTGGTCTGTTCGATGACGCCGACGAACGGACAGGTGGAATCGGTGATATTCAGCCAGTAGGTGTCGGACAGTCGGTGATTGAGTTCCATGACGAGGCAGGCGTTGCCGAGGAAGCCGATGCGGCCGAGATCCTTTCTGTAGGAATCGGTTTCGGGCGGCAGGGTCCCGATGAAGTCGGGCACCTGAGCCGTTGCCAGGACGGCATCGTATTCATGTGTCTGAGATCCCGCCTTCACCGCCCGGGCCGATCCGTCATGAATCTCGATGGCCTCGACAGGCTGGCCGTAGTGGAACCGGACGGACCGTGCCATGAGTTGGCGTTCGAGTTCCTTGAAGAGCACGCCGTAGCCACCCTTGAAATACCCCAATTCCTCGCCGCCGGTCTTCCCGCGCGACCCGCCACGCTGCACCAGTTTGCTCCAGAGCCACGCCGCGGACACCTCATCGGCATAGCGCCCGAATTTCGAGCGGAACAAGGGTTCCCAGACGATGTCATAGACGTTCCGGCCCGCCATGCCCACAATCCAGTCTTTCGCCGAAAGCGAATCGAGACGATGCCAGTCTTTGACGAATCGGGCGCGGACGGCCATCAGGCCGAGGCGGATCCGATCGGGAAACGGCAGCGGGGAATAGCGGAGGAGGTCCATCGGGGAACTCAGGCGATAGATGCGGTTGACGTAAAAACAACCGGTGGAGGTGGATTTGAACACGAGATTCTTTCCGAGGCCGAGTTCGTCGATGAGGCCGATGAGATCGGTGTCTTTGTTGTAGATGTGGTGGTAGAATTTCTCGAGTGTGACGCCACCGATGTCGAACCATCCCGCCAGGCCGCCCGGCGTGGAATCCCGCTCGTATACGTCGACATGGGCTCCGGCCTGAGACAACTCCCAGGCGGCAGACAGTCCCGAGATGCCGGCGCCGATGATCGCAACGTTCAGTTTTCTTCCGGATTGTGTCATGCTCTTGTTCCTCTCCCCTCCGGGCCGCGCTTCGGTATAACACAAAAACGGGATGATAGGTAGTGGTGAATGAGGCTCGGCCAACTTGACGTTGCGGACTGAAACAATTAGGCTGTCCCATGTAACGTGACGCCTCGGAATCCGTCCAATGATTGAAAGGAGACCTCACCGTGCCGAATCTATCAACGACATATATGGGTTTGAAACTGACCAGCCCGGTCATCGTGGGTTCATGTTCTCTGTCCAAGCGGGTCGAGGCGATCCAGGCGGCTGAAGCCGCTGGCGCTGGCGCGCTGGTCATCAAGTCCCTCTTCGAAGAACAAATCCAGCTCGAAAGCGTCAAACTCGACGCCGAATTGAACCACTACGCGGAAATGATCGGTGAAGCGCTGTCCTTCCACCCGAAATTCGAACATGGGGGGCCGAGCGAACATCTGTTGTGGGTTGAAAAGGCACGCAAGGCCGTTAAAATGCCCCTCATCGCCAGTCTCAATGCCATCAGCCCGGGCGAATGGACCCGATACGCCGTTCAACTCGAAAATACTGGCGTCGATGCCCTCGAACTGAACCTCTTCTCGGTGATCACTGATCCCGGTCTCTCGGGACACGACGTCATGAAAGCGATGCTGTCGATCGTCCATGAGATCCGTTCCAGGGTACGGATCCCGATATCGATCAAGATGAGTCCGTACTTTGCCGCACCGATCTATGCCGCCGCCGAATTCGAAAAGGCCGGCGCAAACGCCCTGGTGCTGTTCAACCGCCTGGCACAACCGGATATCGATATCCACTCGGAAAAACTCTCGACCGGCATGGTCCTGAGCGCTCACGAAGAGCTCGGACATTCCCTGCGGTGGATCGGCCTGATGCACGGCATCACCAAAGCGGACCTGTGCGCCGCAACCGGCTTCCATACCGCAGACTGCCTCATCAAAGCCCTCCTCGCGGGCGCTTCCGCCGTCCAGGTCGTCTCGACGCTCTACATGCACGGCGTGACGTACATCTCGACGCTGAACCAAGGCCTGACGGAATGGATGAATGTCAAGGGCTACCGCTCGATCGGGGACTTTCAGGGCAAGGTTAGCCGCCAGCGTACGACGGACCCCTACGCGTTCGAACGGGCACAGTACGTCAAGGCGTTACTGGGCTTCGACTAGAGGTTGGCGGGGCACGAGCGGTACAAGGTAAAAGCAGGTCTGGGTCAACCGCGAAGGGGAAAAAAAGTATGGGCGGATCGCGATCCGCCCATACGACACAGTCGACGAGGTTTGTTCCCCCTTCGCTCCCCTACCCCTTTGACGAAAGGTAAAGCCTAGAACAACTCCCCCAGGTTCGTTGTATACATGCTGTTGCGGAAGACCGGTTCGTACGTCCCGTCGGGGTAGACGAAGTCGAGGTCCATCTGGACCGGGTGTTCCATCCAGATCGTGTCGGGGAAGTGCTTCTTCGGACCGTAGCCCCAGTGCATCCCCATCGTTTTTTCGTTGCCGACATGCGTGCCGTTGCAGCGGCCTTCGTCATTGACTCCGAGACCCAGCTTCGTAACGACGGCTTCTTCGGGATGCGCCGGATCCAGAACATGCTTGCGCGCTTTTTCCGCCTCAGGGCCATCCCCCAGGATCTCGACGATCCGGTTTTCCTTGATGCAGAAGATGACGAGTTCGTCTTCGATGATCGCCGGGATCTCGCCTTCCGACAGACTCTTACCGCGGACGTCGCCCGGAATGCCTGGATACGGACCGATGTTGGCGCACCCGGAGGGCAGGTTGATGAAGTCGCCGGGCCGGTGCGCTTCGCCGTTTTCCTTGAACATATACCGCTGCCCACGCAAGTCCAGCGTGCATTTCCACTGACAGCCCTCGAGTCTGAATGTCATCTCGGCGAAACTGGCCCGCCCCATTTTGTTCGTCAGGATATCGAACCGGAGGGGGATCTTCGAGTAATCCGCTTTAAAACCCTCGAAATCGACCCGGACGTTCGGCGCCGAGGCAAACCGGAATTTCTGAGTCAGCCGGCGCACGAGTTCACCGGTGATCGACGGCCCGGTGATCGCGACCACGATGTCCTTTTCGCCCCATGCATCCATCTTCGCCTTCAGATCGATCGGTTTCCCGTCAACGAATCCGTCGGCATCGAATTTTCCGGGATTCGGATCCCGCAGATCGATCGTCACGACCGGTTCGACCGTGAAACCGACCAGTTTGGCCAGTTCGACCATCTGTTCATGCCACAGCCGCGTCATTTCCTGCCGGTGTGTATGTCCCTCATTGGCGGTCTCGGCAGCCTTCGGGAAATCGTTGATGAACACGACGTTTTCACCGGGTTGAGGCGCCAGGGCGTCCATGTACAGTTTCTTCAGATTGTATTCCAGTTTCATTCGATGCCTCCTTAGAAGACAGGTTGATGGATCGCGTCGAGCGAGCGGAGGCATCATAGCGGAAACCCGGACACGACACAAATCCGCCCGTGCTTCGCTCTCCGTCAGATCTCGGCTGCCGGATCCCGGATGTCCCGGAACCCCTTGCCCAGCACCTGATTGACATTGCTGACAATCATGAACGCCCCCGGATCGATCTCCCGGACGATCTCCCGGAGCTGCGCGGTCTGTCTTGGCCGGATCACCATCATGAGCAGCTTCATCGGTGTGTTGGTCCAGGCCCCCTCCATCGGAAGATACGTGGCCCCTCGCTGCAATTCCGCCATCGCGCGTTCAGCGATCGTCTCGCTTTTCTTGCTCAGAATCAGCACCTTCTTCGACACGTTGAACGTATCGATGAACGCGTCGATCGACAGGCAGTTCACGATGACCGCCAGAAGCGAATACATGCCGACTTCGACCGATTTCAGAAACACGCCTGCCGACGCCGCCACGACGAAATCGATGATGAGGAGCGCTCGGCCGATGTTGATGCTGGCGTAGCGCCCGAGAATCCTCGCGAGAATATCGGTGCCACCCGTCGAGGCATTTTGGTTGAAAACGACCGCCATGCCCATACCGGTGAGGAGATCGCCGAAGATCACCGCGATCAGCAGATCATCCGTGAGGAGTTCCATCGGATTGAGCCAGGCCAGTACGTCGATAAACACGGAAAGAAGCCCGCTGGCGATGATCGTCTTGAGGCCGAATCCTTTTCCGATCACGATGAAGCCGATGACGAACAGAACGATGTTCATAACCAACATCGACGCGCCGACGGGAATTTGCATGAGGTGAAACAGCACGACTGACACACCCGAAATCCCGCCCGCGGCGATCTTGTTGGGCACCAGAAACAGATCCAGGCCCGCGGCGATCAGCAGAAGACCTCCGCAGATCCGGATGTAATCATACACCGAGTTCAATACCTTCTTTTTATTCATCATGACCTCCAGCCGCCCGGAGAGCATCCGGACCGGCGGACGCGAGAT
>CAYYMM010000001.1:19828-124314 GCA_964472395.1 uncultured bacterium
CATTAACGTGCGAACGAGTCAAGGTTTCTTGACGATCCGGGAAAAAACAGAGATGATATTTTGAATATGTACGCCAGTTGAGGGAGGTTCAGCATGATGCGACACGGGAATCGATCGACACAGCATTCCATTTTTGCATACGGCCACCCGTTCCGTTCGCGCCCGGTCTGGTCGGTCATGCTGGCCTGTCTCGCCAGTCTGGCTCTGTGTAAAGGAGCGGATTCTCCGCTCGTGGAACCCTCGTCGCTGCCGTCAGCCGGCGTCCATCAGGTCTCCCTGACGATCCCGCAGTTCGGCTACTATGCCATGATCGCCCGAAGCGACACCGGAGTCGCTCTGCAACTGGTCGACCCGATGAGCGGTCCCGGGGACATCTCTGGCGAACCGGGCAAACAGGACGGCCGGATCGATCGGTTTCTCGATGCCGGGACCTATCGGCTGACGGTGACCGGACATCCCGATGCAACCGGAGAAACCGAACTGTCGGTCCGGCGGTTCACCGAACCGGCAGACAGCCCGGTTCAGGAACTTCCCGAGTTCGATGTGCAGGAAACCGTGCTGGGAGACTTCGAGATCCGTTCGTGGTGGATCACCGTGGATTCCTTGTCTGACCTGGTTGTGAGCGCCGCCGGCAGAGCGCTCGCACGCATGGAACTCTGGCGCGAAGGCGGCTGGATCGAGCCATCTGTGCATCAGCAGGAAGCGTCGCAGCCGGTTCCCGGCCATTCTCTCTCTGTCCATTTCCTGTATCGCAAGCTGTCTCCCGGCCGCTACCGCCTGTCTCTTTACGCCGGCGCACCCCTCCCCTGGGCGGTCGATTCGGATGCTTATCCGCTTTACGTTCGCAGGGGCCTTCTGTCGATCGGCGACACTGGCCGGATTTCCCGGATCATGAGTCCGATCGGTGTGGACCTATATTCGATCTCCGGCCAGTCGGACTATCTCCGGGCCGAACTGTCTGAGCGGAACCGGTTGAACATCGATGTGCAGTTCCAGGATCCCTCTGAGCTGTTCGGGAGGACAGAGCGGACAGCCGAAATCGTGCCGGAATCGAAACTGCCCTTCACCGAGATGCGCCTGACGCGAACCGATAACCGTCGATTGATTCTGGTCCGCGGCGGCGCAGGGTTGCGATATACCGTGCAGAATTTTCAGATCGCGAGACAGCGTTACATCGGCCGGGGTATCCATTGGCTGTCGTCCATCCGCTCCGGAAATCCGATCGATCATCTGGATCAGACGATGATTCTGATCAGGACCTCGCCCGAGTTCAAGGTCATCGAAACACGGGCGATCCCGATTACCGACACGGCCGCCTGGGCGCGCCGGTTTAACCTGACTTCTGAAGCCACGCTGCATCTGGAAATCAAGACTTCAGGCGAATATGCCATTGTATCCGAAGGTCCCGAAGCGCGGTTCCGGATCGAACCGGTTTTCGATGTGCCGCCCCCGAACTACTCGCCGCCCCCCTTCCGCGCATCCGGTTACCGGTATTCGCTCGATGCCGGCTTTTATCTCCTCACCATGCAGACCGAGCAGTCCGGTGTGCTGAAACTGGCGATCGGTCCGCCGGCGATGGCCGAGGATGCCATGAAAACGCGGCTCGCTTCTGATCCCCCGCAGGAAGATCCCCCGCAGGGAGGGTGCGTCATGGCCCCCATCCGGATCACCGACAGCCAGCAATACCGGCTCATGGAAAATTCGCTTCCGGATGAACTGACGGGAATCTGTTTCCGGTCGTTTCCCCTCGACATCGACGATTCACTCTCGTTTTTTATCCAGGCCGGCCAGACCATCACGGTTCCGAACATACGGTCGAAACGCGACGTGACGATTCGAGCGCTCGCGGAAGACGGCACATTGCTGGATATCGCCGGGAAAGACGGTCCGTTCGCCCAGGAGTTTGCCATGCCGGCAGGAGAGACGCTCCTGCAGGTGCGAAATCCCGGGAATCAGACGACCTGCGTCACGTTGATCGCTGTGCGCCATGATGGAGACGCCGATCAGGCGGAGGGGGATTTCTTCGAGTCCGACCTCCAGGCGCTCACGACCCGGAACCGCGTCTCGTTCAGCGGCGAGCCGGGTGAGACCCGCTCGTGCGTGGCCCGTATCGACGAGGCCGGTTTTTATATGATCGAATCGACCGGGTTGCTGGCGATCGAAGCGGCGATGAGTTCGCGGACGGAATCGGGGATTCTGGGCGCGACGAAGAACGGACCGGGTCGCAACGCCGTTCTTCTGCCCTATCTGCGCGAAGGTGATTATCTGGTTTCATTCCGCCTCACCGGAGGTTCCCGGGGAAGTTTCGGTGCCAGGCTGCAACAGCTCGATTCGATCGACGCGGGCCGCATTGCCGCTGGAGCCGTCGGGCGCGTCGCAATCCCCGCGCATCATGCTGCCGCGTTCGGAGTGGCAATCCCTGAAAAAGGTGCGTATCGCATCACCGCAGACGGGTTGAACCAGACCTTCCGCCTGAGAATCGAAGATCCCGACGGATGGCCGATCACCCAACCGGGCACGCCCGGGAGCCTTGATCTCGAGATGGATTCCGGCGATTACACCGTCCGGATCATGCCCCTTACCGTGGAATCGAAATGTCTCATGTCCATCGATCCGATTCGGAAAGAATCGATCCTGGAAGGACATGGTCCCCATCCGCTGTCGCTCGGGGTCACCGCCCGGTGCCGGTGGATGGAACCGGCATCCGGCGCCACACGCGATCCCGATGAGTGGACGCTGCACGTGCCGGCGAAAATCACGGCGACCATCCGCCTGTCGAGCGAGATGCAGGGCGAGCTGACGTGCGTGTCGGACCCGGGCCATCCCTCCGTGACACTTCCGGCGAATCGCCCGTGGAACGGTGCGATCGACGCGGGCGATTATCGGATCACGGCGGTCTGTTCACGATCCAACAACGCGCTGGATTATGAAATCCGTGTGGACAGCGACGAGTTGGTGGATGGCGTGACCCTTCCCGTCACGAAACCCGGGTCTTTCGACGTGTCGATCGCCCATCCGGCCTTCGTCATTCTCAGATCGTCCGGAACGATGGATCTCAAGGCACGCCTCGTGGACCCGGACGGCGTGTCGGTCGCCGCCGGCGATGACCTGCCTGATGACTGGAACTTCCTGCTGACGGCCCGGGTCGAATCGGGCCGCTACACGCTCCGGATCGACAAGGCTTCCCTCGATCAAGTTTCCCCATCGCCGCGGGGTGATGGCGCGCCGAACTCCCGTTGGAGTCATTCCGGGCAGGAATATGAAGGGGAGGGGGAGGACTCTTATGATGAGGAGACTGAAGACTCGCAGGTCGAGGATGATTCCGGAGCGTATTTCCCGGTTGTCGTACCGATCGAGCCCGAGCCGCGGCAGATGATGACCGCCGGATCCGTTTCCATGACGGTCCCCGAAGAGATTCTCTGTGCCGAGGTGACGTCTCCGTATAACGGTTCGGTCGCCCTGACGGATGATCTGACGTTTTTCCCCGTCGAATGCGCGCCGGATGCCAATGTGCTCGTGATCCGGGGCGAATCGTCGAACCCGTTCCTGCTCACGGCGGTTTTTCAATCCCCGCAGGGCGAATCCCGGCAGGTCTGGACATCCGGAAAATCCTGCCGGCTCGACGTCCCGTTCCCGGACGAAATGCCGGAACGGAAATCATCCATTGAACCGGAACGCCCGATGGTGTTCGTCGGTGTCGTGTCGCTTGTGGCCGGTCCCGGTTCCGCGGAACTCGGCATCACCGCTGCCCGGATCCCCGAGGTCAGCGAAGCGGATCTGGCTCACGGAGTATCCGTCTATCCCGTCGAGTGTCTCGATCTGTCTGTCGGCCTGACCGCCGTGCGCTGTGAGCACCCCGGGTTGTTTACCGTGATCGACCCGTCCGGCGCCCCGAACATCCGCACGTCGACAGGCTCGGCACGCCCTTGTGAACCGTCACCGTTTTCCCGGTTCCCGGTCACCGGATCCATGCTCTGGATCGCGTCTGATATCGAATCCGGGACTCCACTACCCATCATCCGCTGCGAGCGTTTGCGAATCCGGGCGGGTTCCGAAGGAGCACTTCGGATCGGATGCGCTCCGGGAGATTTCATCCAGTGCGATCTCGACAGCAAACTGAAAGACCCCGTGATTCTGACGGCGTATGCACAGGATGCCGTTCCGGGCGTATCGGCAGCATCCGGAACCCCGTTCAATGCCGATGCGCGATCCATGTCCGTCGGGCATTCATCCGCCGTGTCCCTCACGCTGAACGGCAAGGGCAACCGGGCAGTCGTCTGGAATGCCGATCCCGGCAGCCGCGAGACGATCGAAGTTACGCTGCAGATCACTCCGGTCAGGGATCCGATCCGCGAGTCCTTTTCAGTGGCTCCGGTGACACTCTCGCTCCTCCCCGGAGAATCCCGGATGCTGCCCCTCCACGAGACGTCCGGAAGTCTGACTGTGTCAGTGGACGACACGGCTGTCGCCGCGTATCTCGTCGATGACAGCCCCGTCCATGTTCTGGCCGGACACGGCACGATGGGTCTGATGACGTTCGATGTCGACGGAGGCGCTCTGTTTCTGGCCAATCCCGGGACGTCTCCGGCCGTCGCGTCGATCGTTCTGTATCCTTCGGATCCATCTTCGGCTTCTTTCGACGTCTCGGAGACCCGCTCGGTCGAACGCACGTTTGCCGCTCGTGGCAACCGGTGCATCCGGATTGTGCATCCCGAACCTGGAATACCCCGGATCCTTCATGTGCAGGGCGCAGCCGGCGAGGTTCTGTTTCAGAGTGAAGGTGGGTTGATCGGCTCCGGCAGTCCTCTGCGGATTTACGATTCCGGAACCTGTCTCGTACCGCACGAGTCCGGATCGATCGTCGTGTGGCTTGACGGTGAGACCGGATCGGATACCACTCTGTGGCCCGAGGTGCAGACCGAGATCCGGAAGGTCGAGCTTCCGATTGCTCTGAATCTGAGCGGCGCGGCGGTGGCGACGGAGATTTCGATCGAGGAACTGTCGGCGCTGCATCTGGCTGTGCCATGCCCGGCGATCGTCCGGCTGGTGCATGGTGAAACGCCCGAGTATCACGCCATGCCGGACGGAGGCGTCATCGACACACTCGCGCGCCCCGGAAACACGCAGATTTCGATCCGGGCCCTGAACGACCGGCAACTCTCGGGATCTCTCGAGATCGCCGGTTCACCCGCCCAGACGATCCGAGAAGGACCCGGCGACTGGAAAATTCTGCAGCCCGGGTACAGCGCGGCTTTTTCTTTCGAGGTATCGCGAACCGGAGCGATCGGGATCGGTGTTTTATCGGTAGGCGGTGTCGTGCAATGTGAACTCTTCAACGCCGACGGTGAACGGATCGGACGTGGTGTGGTTCAGATGCCGGAACTGGAGCCCGGCGGATACTCAATCCTGGTGAAGGCATCTCCGGATAACGGTCCGGTCAGGATCCGGCCGGCGCTCGCGGGATTGGTCGAACCGCCGAAACAACCACCGGAAGACGTGATCAAAACATATCTCGGCTTTTCGAACTTGGAGGGCACACATCCATGAAACCAGCAACTCGTCTCTCTCTGATTCTGTCCCTCCTTGTTCTGTTTCTTTGCCTCGATCCCATCAGTCGCGCGGCGTCGACATCCGGAAAGATCGTCCCGGAACAATTCCTCAGGCGTTGGGATCCCGTTACGTTTTTTATGTCGGACGCATCCGATATAGAACCGGGGACTATTGAACCGAATCCTGAAGAATATGTGGAAATGGATCCAGCCCATCCGGGTGAATTCATCTGGATCGACTCGAGAACCCTGCAATTTCGTCCCGTCGATGCATGGCCTCCCCATGCATCTTTCACGTTTCGCCTCGACGGATCCGAACGGATTCTGCACTGCCTCGCATCTCCACCGATCAGAACGTCCCCAGCGGCAGCCTCCGAGAATCTGGATCCGATCGATTCGTTGACGCTGACGTTTCCGGATCCGGTCGATCCGGCACGGCTTGCATCGATGCTCGAGATCGAGCTGCGGCCGTTGCCCGGTTTACCGGGGGATCGATTCCGGGTTCTGAACCGGCAGGATTTCGAACTCAAGGCGATGCCGCGGGCCGACCGCCACGATCCGATGACCATAGTCGTGACCTGTCATGATCCAATCCCGGCGGGAACCCACGCGACGATAACCATGCAACTCGGCGACGACCCGTCATTCGGCCGATTCACCGTGTTGACGTTCTCGACTGCGGAACCCTTCCGGGCCATTGCGTTCGGATCTCGAACAACCCGGTTGCCCATCACGCTCGAAGGTTCGATCTACTCGAAGGATCAAGCGCTGAACTGCGGTGTCGGGAAGGCCGTGTTCGCCATCGAGTTTTCATCGACATTGCGCCCGGTCACACCCATCGAAGGCCGCGATCTCGTGCGCATCGCCCCACCGGTTTCCAACATGGATTTCACTGCCGAAGGCAAGCTGCTGTATCTGAACGGCGATTTTGAGCGGGATGTGCTGTATCACGTGACTCTGGCACCTTCTCCCCTGACCGATGCATCGGGCCGGAAACTCTTGCTTGATTCGCCGAGTGAGCTGTTTTTCTATTTTCCGAATCAACCCGCATACATCAAATGGACGCAAGCGCAGGGGATTGTGGAACGGTACGGACCGCGGCAGATTCCGATTGACGGCCGCGGATTCGATCAGGTCGATCTGCGCATCTACCGCGTCGACCCTCTCGACATCTCCTATTGGCCGTTCCCGAACGATCCGGTGGAAATCGATGAAAACGATGCGCCTCCCCCTGCCGGGGAAGAACCAGAACCCTATCAGTTCCGATATTCGATGATTCATTCGTGGGAATTGTCTCGGCAGCTAGGCAATCTGAACGTTCCGGACGTGAGCATGCTGGCTGATCTGCCTTTCACGGCATCCGACCCGGCGGGACATGCCGGAATCGACCTCGAACCCATTCTGGCCGAGACCTTCGGGCCACAGACACCCGGTCATTACATCATCGGAATCCGCACGCTCGACACCTCCACCCGCCGGAGTTTCGTGCGGATCCAGGCAACCGACCTTTCTCTGACGACCATCGAAACCGATGAGACCGTGGTGTTTTCGGTGACATCCCTGTCGAGTTCTCAACCGGTTCCGGGCGCGTCGATTCGTGTGGAACGCTTCGAACGGGATTCCCGAACGGGGATCGCCCAGATCGAAGGAACGACGGATTCAGAAGGGTTGTTCCGGTTCCGGATACTGAAACAGAATGAGTGCGGAATCCATCGGATCGTCGTGACCAAAGACGACGATGTGCTCGTGCTCGACCCGAATCAGATTCCCGACACTTACGCGGACGGCAACTGGACACCCACCCGCCAGACATGGCTGCAATACATCTGTTACGAACGCGGCGACGACCCGGCGGATGGATCCGTCGGGCATCTGTTCACGGAACGTCCCGTGTATCGTCCGGAAGATACCGTGCATATCAAAGGCTATCTCCGAAATCGCATCGACGGCCGGCTGGAACCGATGGCAAAAGACGTCATTCTGAAAATACGAAGCCCCGGAGACTCCGAATGGAGTATTCCGATCTCGGTGAAGGAACCGGGCAATTTTTACCATGCGTTCGCCGAGCCCAATCTGCCGACCGGTCTGTATCAGGTTGAGGTGATCGAGCCGGTCGAACATGTGATCGCTTCGACCAGTTTCCGGATCGATGCCTATCGCATCCCGCGTTTCGAGGTTTCTCTGCATGGTCCCGACCGCGTGCCTCTCGATGCGCCGTTCGATATCCGGATGACCGCCTCCTATTACGCCGGAGGAAGTGTTGCGGCACGACCGGTCAACTGGAGGGTCACGCAACTGCCGTATGAGTGGAAACCATCCCGTTATCCCGGATACGGATTCTCGGCTCATCAGCAGTTCATCGGGCGGAAACCGCCTGAGTCCTGGCCGAAACTCGATTCGGACGGAACGACCGATGATACCGGCTCGGACCTGCTTTCGATCAATCCGGCTTCGGACATGTCGGCCGAGCCCAGGATCTATGCGATTGAAGCGACCGTTCGGGATGTGGACGACATGACGGTGACGACCGCTCGGCGTGTGTTTGCGGTTCCTCCGTTCGCGATCGGATTGAAAACGGGGAAGTACTTCGAGACGGCTTCGGATGCTGCCGCCGAATTCATCGTCCTGGGACCGGATGAAAAACCAGTTGCCGGAAAAGACGTCACGATGCGTCTGATACGGCGACAATGGCATTCCCACCTGCGCGCGTCGGACTTTACCGACGGTGTTGCGCGGTACGTGACGGATGTGGTGGACGAAACAGTCCGGGAGGACCGTCTGACCAGCCGCGAAACAGCCCGCAGCATCGATCTGGACATTCCTTCGGCCGGTGTCTACGTCCTTGAACTCGAAGGAACCGATTCGCTCGGCCGCGCCTATGTGGTCCGATCGGATTTTTTTGTCGGCGGCGATGAACCCGTCACATGGTCCAGACCCGTGACCCGCGTGTTCGATCTCGCCGCAGACCAGGCGGATTACGTCCCTGGCGACACGGCGTCGATTGTGATTCAGAGCCCGTTCCAGAATGCTTCTGCACTGGTCGTGATCGAAGGTCCGGAAGAGAACATCTACTCATGGGTGCCGGTCCGCGATGGATCCGGGGTGATCCAGGTCCCGATTCGAAAACAGTACATGCCGCGTGTGCCGGTGCACTGCGTGCTGATGCGCGGAAGAATCCCCGGAGTCCTTCCGCAACCGGATACCGCCATGGATCTCGGGAAACCCGCCACCATGGCATCGACGGTGTATCTCAACGTCAAACCCGTCGAACATGCGCTCGATATCGCATTGAAATATCCTCCGAAGGCGAAGCCGGGAGAAACTGTCACCATCGATATCGCGCTGTCCGCAGCCGGAAAACCGGTACCTGGCGAGATCACCTTGTGGCTGGTGGATCAGGCTGTGTTGTCGCTTGGAAAGGAACGGCGTCTGGATCCGATTCCGGACATGACCCGCCCGGTATTCAGCCGGTTGTCGATACATGATGTACGGGATATGCCGTTCGGTTGTATACCGTATACGGAGATGCCGGGAGGCGGTGCTCCTGAGGACGATTCGAATCTGTTCGACAAAATGCCGATCCGGAAGAATTTCGTTGCGGTTCCGTTCTACAAGCCGGATATCGTCGCCGGGAAGGACGGCAAGGCACAGGTAACGTTCACGCTGCCGGATAATCTGACCGTCTTCGCCGTCCGAGCGAAGGCTTCAAGTAGATCGGATCGGTTCGGCTTTGCGACGGGCACGATGGCGGTCCGGCTTCCCGTGATCGTTCAGCCATCCTTTCCCCGTTTTGTGCGCCCCGGTGACCGGTTCAACGGATTGGCGATCGGTCGTATCGTCGAAGGTGACGCGGGAGACGGACGCGCCCAGATCGAGGTGATCGGCGCGAACCTCGAAGGCGACACCAACCGGGAATTCGAATGGGACAAAACATTGCCTTCCCGGATCGAGCTTCCACTGACCGTCGCCTCGCCTCCGTGTCGACCGGACGGGACCTTCGAATATGACACGATGACGGTTCGCGTCGCCGTGTCTCGGAAATCCGACACTGCGGGCGATGCCTTCGAGGTCGATGTGCCGATACGCGACGACCGGCGCAGAGTCACTCTCGCATCGTTCAACGAACTGAGTGAGTCATCTCCGTTGATCATCCCTGCGATAGACGATGCGATCCGTGCGGGAACGCTCCGCAGAACGATCACCGCGGGCCCTGTTGATGCGCTCCGGATGATGGCAGGGCTGGATTTCTTCTTCGGCTATCCATACGGATGCGCCGAACAGCGGATCAGCTTCGGCCGATCCATGCTGGCCGTGAAACGCGTGTCGGATCTTCTGATCCATCCAGCCTATCGCGCGAGTGCAGATCGGCGTATCCAGGAAGTGTTGGATTATCTGCCAAATCTGATCGATGATTCTGGACTGTGTGCTTATTGGCACGGATCAAGCGGATACGTATTTCTGACCGCCCACGCGGTTTCTTTTTTGAGCGAAGCACGGGCGGCGGGATACCCGATCGATACCCCGACCCTCAATACATTCTGCCGGGCACTCGAACAGTCACTCCGGTCTGATTACTCCCGCCTGATACACGGCACCGAGTATGTCGAACGCGCGCTGGCATTGCGAGCGCTATCGGATGCGGGGAAGATCAACTCGGCGTATGCTGCTGAGTTATCCCGTCGGGCACAGTTTCTCAGTTCTGAGGATGTGGCTCAGGTGATTCTGGCATCGACGGGAACAGGCCAGGCCGCTCCGGAGATCCTTCCGCGATTGATCGATCGGATGATGGAAGGCCTCGTTTTCAAACTCAATCAGGGTGTCGAACAGTTCAGCGGACAGCAGGCCTCGGCGTTGAACGGCCTGATCCTGCCATCCGACACCAGAGCTGCCGGGGAAACGCTCCGGGCCTTGTACCGTGCACAACCGAACCACGCAAAAATCCCGATTCTCGTTCGAGGAATCATCGATCTGGGAAAAGAATCCGGCTGGGGCTCAACTAACGCCAATGCGGCTGCCCTGATGGCGCTCGCGGACGCTTCCACACATGGACACATCTCGACAAGCGAAACCAACAAGATTCGTCTCGTGTCCGGCAACGAGTCGATCGCGATGAATCTCGATTCCAAATCCCCCGTTGTGCATTACACCGGTACCGGCACCGCAGCCATCGAGTTACACGCGGACAGACCTGTGGGAATCCGCCATGAAGCGAGTTATGTTCCGGGATCGCTCGGTTCCACGGTCGACCCCGCTCAGAACGGTTTTGTCGTCACGCGCGAACTTCTCAGACTGGTTGGACCGGATCAGCCGATGGAGAGACTGCCGATCGATCAGGGAGGCTCGACGCTGGAGATTTCCGCAGGGACGGTGATCGAGGATCATGTGCGGGTGGTCAATCCCGAGGAACGAAACTACGTGGCGGTGACGGTTCCGCTGTGTGCGGGAATGGAGCCTCTCAACCCGGAGCTTCTGACCGCGCCACCGGAAGCGAAACCGGCAAACACGCTGACACGTGAACCGGATCACGCCGAGTATCTCGATGACCGCGTTTCCTTCTATTTCGACACGCTGCCGGCCGGAACGTTTGATTTCTACTTCCGAGTCAAAGCGCTGTTTGCCGGGCAGTATACGCAACCGCCCGCCTTTTCCGAAATGATGTATCGTGAAGCCGTTTCCGGGAACAGCGCGGGGGCGACGATCGTGGTTCTGCCCAGAGAAGAGGTAAAACCGTAAGGGAGAACCACCTTAAATATGGATGGCTTCTCCCAGGACCGAAGCGGCCGCTTCCATGATCGCTTCCGACAAAGTGGGATGCGCATGAACCGTTTCAGCCAGCGATCGGGCGGTGGCATTGAGATTCAGGGCTAACCCCGCTTCGGCGATCAGATCACTGGCGGATACATGAATGATATGCGCGCCGATCAATCGGTCATTGGATGCATCGAAGACCAGTTTGACCAGACCGTCTGTTTCGTTCATGGCGATGGATCGTCCGTTGGCCCGGAACGGAAAAAGGCCTTTCTTCACAGAGTATCCGGCGGCAACGGCGGCCTTTTCGGTCAGGCCGACCGACGCGACCTGTGGATGGATGTAGGTGCAGCCCGGGATCGGTTGCCGGGGCGGCACGGGATGTCCGGCGATCGCGTTGATGCAGATTAAGGCATCCATCGAGGCTTTATGGGCGAGCATCGGAGCGCCGATGACATCGCCGATGGCATAGATCCCATCACCATCGGTTTTCTTTGCATCGTCCACCCGGATCAACCCGCGATCGATGTGGACACCGAGTGCTTCGAGTCCGAGATTTTCGGAGTTGGGCCGCGTCCCGACGGCAACGAGCAGTTTTTCGGCCTCGATCCGGACAGCACCCTTCGGCCCTTCTGCATCGATCGTCACGCCGGCCACTGTTTTTTCGACATGGGTAACTTTCGTTCCGGTATGAATCGTGATTTTTTTCCGCCGGAGTGCCCGCATGAGTTCCGTGATGATCTCTTCGTCTTCGTTTGGAAGCACGGTCGGCAGCATTTCGATCACGGTCACTTCGCTTCCGAAACTGCGGTAGAAGTCGGCGAATTCCATGCCGATCGCGCCGGCACCGATCACGGCAAGCGATTTCGGGATCGTTTCAAGTGTCATGGCATGGCGGTAATGGAGGATCGATTCGCCGTCGAACGGAACTCCGGGGAGAGCGATCGGGCGGCCACCGGTGGCGATGACGATATGTTCCGCCGAGACATCGTTTTTCACGCCGTCCTTTTCGACCTGAATCGAATGAGCACGGGTCAGTGTTCCGTGGCCGTCGATGACGGTGACACCGCGTTGCTTCATCAGAAACGCCACGCCTTTGCTCATCCGGTCCGCCACCTGACGGCTACGCCGTATCACGGCCGGAAAATCGACCGCGGGCTCCGGGCAGAGCAGGCCGTATTCCTTTGCGGACAGCATCTGTTTCCAGGTATGGGCGCTTTCGAGCAGCGCTTTGGTTGGAATGCATCCCCAGTTCAGGCAAATGCCTCCAAGGCTTTCGCGTTCGATCAGGACGGTTTTCATTCCGAGTTGAGCGGCACGGCCGGCGGCGGCATAACCCCCCGGACCGCCGCCGATGACGGCGACCGTATAGTCGTATTGCATGATGAGTCTCCTTTTTTTAGCGGCGTCGCGCGATCAGCAACATGGCTCCCAACGCGATCAGCAGAATGGATATGCTCCCGGCGCTCGTCGACGGAACCGGTTGCGGTGTGGCGGTCGGCGGAGCGGTGGGCGGCAGAGTCGGTGTCGGAGTTCTGAGTGCGGGACATGTCGTGTTCGGTCCGGCAGCCGAGGGCAGTCCGACATAGTAATCAGTCGTGATCCGCATGCCTCCCGCGCCATCCGGACAACGCATCATCGACACATTCGTCGATGTCCCTTCCTGATTCTCGTTGATCTGAGGCTGTCCCGGATACAACAACCGAAGAAGCGATGTGTCGTCCGGGTAATCCACATCATAGACGAGTGCATCGATCAGTCCCGTTGTCGTGACCGGACTGCCGTTCGGAAATCCGAATGAATGCCCCCAGAACAGAGCTACCGCGCACGCGTTGTTTCGCATCGTGTTATTGGGGAAAGTGATGTTCGGGATAGGTGAAACGGCAGGATTTCCGAGCAGGAAGAAACCGTCCGGTGACGTGGCGTGTGAATCCAGATCGATGGCGTAGTAAACGGAATCCGAACTGCCGTCGTAGAAAACCAAAACCATATTGTCGAGGGAACGCATCCCGAATCCCCCATCGAATAACTCGACGAACTCCAGTTGATCCGGCGATCCCGCCGTATCGACATCGACCTCATTGATCATCACACTCGTGGACGTGTTCACGACATATCCCATGACGTCCAGGCAAAACGGACCACAATCCGCCGCCAGGTTGGATTCCGCGACAATGTAGTAAACCCCCGGAGTCAGGACGCGGGAGATCGATGAATTGTTGGCTTGCGGCAGCGCCCCGTCGCAGAATATCCCCGTGCATTCCGTATCGTCATCCCGAGCGATGACCGTTGAGCAATTCGATTCGAGCAATGTCAGATAGGTATCGTATCCGGCGCTCAGACAGATCGTGACATGATATGAGGACGTGAGATCGAGACGATAGAAGACGTCGTTACCCGAGTGAACCGTCCAGACATTCGTGTACGGATAGCAATTGTCGTTCACGATCTGAGGCCCGTTCACCGGAATCGGGATCGCATCCGCACAGGTATCTCCAGCGGGCGTTTCGGTGGCGCAATCCACTTCGAGGGCATAGGGACCAAGATCCGATGCCGAATACCCATCGACCCAGATGTAATAGATACCGGCCGCCAGAAGACCCGAGTAGTACAGATCGCTACTCGGATTGCTGTAGAATTCACTGCAGACGGTTCCGGATGTGACCGTCGAATCCAGCGTACAGAGCATGTCTGCGGCTGAGTTCGAGCAGGTATGCGAAATCGCCCAATCCGCATTGAATGCCGCCTCGCCGCGGATCGTCACCATTGTCTCGGCGTCCAACGTCAGTTCATACACCACATCCGGGCCGTCGAATCCGGCCGTCGTTCCGTTGCAGTCGAAGTTATCGACAGCGCCGAGTGTCGTTCCGGTGACGCATTCCCCGCAGGTGATATACGCCGGAGCCACGCAAGTGTCCCCGAAAGGCGATGTCGGGCATTCGATGATATCCAGCGTATAATTCGGGATGCAGCCCGGAGGAGCGAAGTTGTCGATCATCAGGTAATACGTTCCAGCCACGATGGGGTGAGCCGGAATCGAACAGGTATAGGATGCAGCACTCTGACAGGACGCCGCGCAATTCACGGCGGCCGGCGGGCATCCCGTATCGAGGGCCATTGCGATGAGGTCGATATCGCCAGTCAGTGTGAATGACAGACACATATCCTCAGTCAGCACCAATTCATATATCACATCTTCAGCGCTGTCGTATCCACCCAGACACGTCGAGTTATACTCGGCCTGCAACGTGCACGTCGTCATCTCATCGTGATACGGCAGTTCAGCCGGGAATGTCGCGGTAATCGGATTGTCGCAGTCGTCCCCTACCAGCGGAAGCGCATTCACGACGATCCTGTAATCTTCGACTTCGCCATTCGGAGCCAATCCGAAATGCGACAGACCGGCCGTTGTCGAATATCGGACCCGGACATAGCAACTGCCCGATGCGATCGGCGTGATGACACCCAGTGCCTGTGTCCCCGTCACGACCGGCAGCCCCGCCGCAAACAACTCACCACCTTCGTTCCAGGAGCCGTTGCAGTTCAGATCCGCCCACGCGCTGACGTATCCCGGTTGCGACACCGTGACCGAAAGAGTGATCGCCGTCCCCAACATGACTTCCGTGCCGGGAGAAAAAGTCACCCCGTCTTCATCGTCCTGCAGCGCATCGTCGTCTCCGGCTGCATCCGTACTCGGGTTGCCGTCGGATTCGGAGTCAAGTGCCATTCCGAGACTCATTCCGGGAACCACGAGATGCATGGCGCCGTTGGAGGAGGCCAGTGTCGGGAAGGTAGGATCCGGGGCATCACCCCAGTCATACTGATTCAGACATGCATTGTCGTCCACTAGACGCACGTTGTCGACACCGACACCACGGTAATGCAAACCGGGATACCCGAATGCGATGTAAACCTGCTCACAATCCGGCGCTCCGGATGCATGACATCCGACCAGCGACGTCAGATCGACCGTCACCTCACCCGTCGTGCATCCGCCGGATGCGCTCCAAAGCAGATTCCACTGATCCGGATTGCACGGACTGGCCGGAAGTGTGCAACTGGCATAAAAATACAACTCGTCGCCATATCCATAATACTCGTCGGTCAGATAACAGAACACTGCATCGATCCGTCCGGTCCGCGCGGTCAGATCGATCGGACCGGCCCACATCAGGTCGATGGTCGATGAAGAATTCCACGCGTAGGTATCGCCATGCGCCCACATGATTCCGTCGCAGGGCATCGCCGGAGCTGAGTCGCACTGAATGTTCGGCGCATCCGTGCTTCGGACCAGCCAATACCCCGGGTTCGGATAACAGTCCGTGAACTGCCCGAGATTGGCGGACTCGAAGCTCTCGCTCCAGAACACCGCCGCCTGCAGGGATCCTGTGATGCAGAGAATCGCCGCACATGCAATGATGGTTTTCCTCATAATGACCTCCCGTAATCCGTTCAATGCCTGCCGAAAACGCTAGAAAAACAACTCATTCCGCTGATTTTATCCGGTTTCGACGGACCAAATCAAGTCTCTTGATTCCGTGGCATGGAATTCGCAAAATGCTGGATGGGGCTTTCGGAACACCACTGAGGGAACAAAAGCATGAATCGAATTTCACGTGTAGTCCTTGCCGTCGGTATGCTGACATTCATCGGTCTGCCGGCCTTAACCTCCTGGACCTGGCACAATCCATTGCCGTCCGGCAACACCATCAACGCAGTCTCAACGTCGTCCTCCGGTCTGATCGGGTTTGCAGCGGATGCCGGACAGCTTCTCGAACTCGATGCGGGCACATTCATCTTCAAATCTTCGCCGACTCTCGACAGGATCCATGACATCGCCCTGTCCGGCGATTACGGAGTGATGGCGGGCGAGCATTCCACGGTGCTGCTGCGTGACGGCGGCGAGTGGATCGAGAACAAACCGTTGACGACGGCGTGGTTCTATGGAGCCGCGTTGTTGCCTGACGGGCAGGCTTACATCTGCGGCGATCTCGGGAAAATCTACCACTTCGACGGCACGGACTGGATCGACATGCCCACCGGAACCTCGACGACACTCAAAGACATCGACATGCTGAGCCCGGCCCGGGGCTGGGCGGTCGGTCTGTACGGCACCGCCCGGGTCTTCAACGGGACAAACTGGCTCTATTACAGCTCGTCCACAACCCGGTTTCTGCGAAAAGTCAGCGGGGTGACCGACTCGTGCGCATGGGCCGTCGGAGATCTCGGCACGATCGTCCGCTGGACCGGATCGGGTTTCCAGACCGAAACGTCGCCGACCACCCAGACACTGTACGGCGTCGTCGCAATCTCGACGGACGAAGCCTGGGCCGTCGGAGATGCCGGAACCGTCATCCATCGCCTCTCGGGTGTCTGGTCTGTCGTCTCAGTCCCGGAAATCCCCGCCACGGTATCACTCAGGGGAGTTGCCGAGGAGGACAATGGAGACATCATTATTGCAGGCGTCAACGGATTCATCATCCGCTTCGACGGCTCCACCTGGGAGCGTCTCGATGAGGATCTCTCGAACGGCATCGATTTTTATGACGTCGAAATCGCTCCGGACGGTGACATTCTGCTGGCCGGTACCCGGGGCAAACTGTTCGAGTATTCCGGAGGGGATTTTCTTCCCATCGACATGTCCACCACGAACGATCTGTACAAGGTATACCGTGATCCGTACGATACGATGTGGGTTACCGGCAAAGGTGGAGTGATCCGGAAAAACACCGGATCCGGCTGGATCACCCAGAATACGTCGAATCCCGACAATGTATACGATATTTATGCTCTCTCTCCGACGAATGTTTGGACCGCGGGCGGATATTCCGACGGATCCTGCGTCGGATGGACGGTGCTTCATTACACAGGCTCGCAATGGGTGGTCTATACTGAAGGAGGCTCCTGACCGGGACCAGGGATGCTGTTCAGCATCCGCCCGTTCTCGAATACCGATGTCTGGACCTGCGGCGATTACGGCAACATCCGACATTTCAACGGCTCTTCCTGGACACTCGAAACCATGCCGACTCTCACTACCCTCAACGCCATCGACGGCGTCGCGACGAATGATCTCTGGGTCGCCGGCAGCAGCGGATTCATCGCCCATTACGATGGATCAGTCTGGACGCAAGTCAGCAGCGGCATCACGGACGATATCCAGGATCTTTTTGTCGTGAGCACCGACGAAATCTACGCGGTCGCATACAGCGGAAAAGTGCTGCGATACACCGGCATCAAATGGGATATGTACCAGTCTCCATCGATCGGGGATTTCGAAGGGTTTGCGCTCGATCCGGATTCCGATACCGCCCTGACCTGCGGTCTGGCCGGTGTCTTCATGGAACTGGATCTTACGTTCCCGACTCCGACCGCGACACCGGACATCACCGCGACCCCATCTCCGGGATCGACGTCGACACCGGCACCGACCGCACCACCCACCTCGACATATACAGCTGCACCGACGTCGACCCGAACCCCCACACCCACCCGGACGCCGACCGGCACGATATCCCCTCCTCCTCCAACCGTCTCGCCGACTCCACCTCCGCCGACCGCGACAGCCAGCGCCACGGCGACACGAACACCGACCGCAACCATTCCTCCAACCGCAACACCGCAACCGCCGACCGCAACGCAAACCGCAGAGCCGACCGGCACTCCGACATTCACACCTGAGGCGACCCAAACGCCTGAACCGGCGACACCCACCTTCAGTCCGACGGCCATGCCGACCGGGACACCGACCGACGGTCCGGTTCCGACGGAAACGCCGCTGCCGGATCGATCCTTCACGCTGATACTGGACGATCGCGATCTGGCTGCCGGAGACCGTTTCAACCTGCATTTTGAACTGGTCAATCGGTCCATGCCGGCCTGTTCTGCGGATGTATATATCCTTCTGGACGTAATGGGCCAGTACTGGTTCTGGCCGTCCTGGGTGTCAGACCGCGAAGGCTCGGACAGCCGGCGGTATAACGTGCCGGAAAACGGACGTGTGGACGAAGCGGCGCTGTCGTTCGACTGGCCGGCGGGAACGGGATCAGGAACGGGGCTTCTGTTCTGGGGTGCGATGTTCGATGCGGGAACCTGGAATCTGATCGGGAACATTCAGCGGATCGAGTGGTCGTATTCCTGATCAGACCCTGCGCCAGGCTCTGGTTTTGCGCTCGCGGATCTGACGGACGATATCCGAGGAATCCGATACCGGCTCGGGAAAGAACGTCGCCGCGCGGCCGATCGATCCATGGGCCGGTCCATGTTCGTCCGATCCCGCCAGTTCGGCCAATCCGAGTTCCCGAGCGGTCAACACATTCCGAATTTCGTAGGACGCGCGCCGGGCGTTGTAGACTTCGATACCCTGAGCACCGGATTTCAGGATATCCAGAGATCCGACCCGGTAATGCCTCGAAAATGCATGCGCCACCACCGTGATGCCTCCGCGGCTCTCGGCGCATCGTGTCAGCGCCGACGGGTCGGTGAACCGGGGCAGATCCCCCTGGAGACCATTGAACACGAGCATGTGGATGGAATCGAATATCAGTTCAGCACCCGACAGGATCAGGAACGGCGGGAGAGACTCGCGCAGCGCCGCCAGCTCGGCATCCGTCCACCGGTAGGCATGATCGGTGAAAACGACTCCGTCCAACCCTGCATCGATCGCAGATCGGACGATGTCCTGCGCACAGAGGCGCGCATCCTTCGAATGTTCTTTCGTGTGAACATGAATATCGATCAGCATCGGGGTTAGAAACTCGCGCTCAGATCGTAACCGGATTCGACGAATTCCCGACGACGCGGACGAGAAGCCGTTTCAGATCGGCGATGGCGAAGGGTTTGGTGATGAAATGGATCGCGCCGGCTTCGATGGTTTTCCGTCGGATCGCCATGTCGTCGACTCCGGAGAGCACGATGACGGGGATATCCCGGAGCTTCGGATCGGATTTGATGCGTTTGAGAAGATCCATGCCGTTGATATCGGGCAGAAACAGGTCGAGCACGATGCCATGGATATCGAGATTCGTGACGGATTCTTCGAAGTCGACCGCCGATGGGCAGTTGACGATGCGGAACCCGGGATCGTTTTCGAATCCGGCGGACATAATTTCTCCTACGAATTCGTCATCATCGACGATCACGATGTTCAACGCCTGTCCGGTCATTTTCCCGGGTCTTTCTGTCTGAGAATCGCTCGAAGATCCTGCATGAAGCCCTCCCAGTCAGAGGGTGCAAAAAGAGGGCCAGTTTCGGGTGAGCGGGCCGCTTCCTGGCCGATCCGGCGGGTGAGCTCCTCCAGATATGCCCGGGCGGAATCCGGCAGGCCGGTCTCGGCGGCCTCGAGCAGGATCTGTTCGGCGAGGGCGGCGATATCTGAGAGAGCCTGCATTTGCATCATGGCAGCATTGCTTTTGAGATTATGATATTTGCGGGCCGCGGTGCGCAGCGGCGGTTCGGAATCCGGCTGGACGGGCGTCGATTCGTTCAGGCACAGGAGGATGACCTGCAGACTGTTCTGGAGTTGCGTCAGGAAAAAGGGCTGGTAACGATCGATGTTCAGAATCACCTTCCGGTATATCGGGGCGCTGGCGTGCCTGCACCCCATTGCCCGGGCGCAAAGCGCGCGGGCTACGAACGGGTTTGCAGGGACTATATAGAATTTTGCGAATGAAGCCAACATCAATATGTGGGGGGAACGGGGCGGATGCATACTATTGGATGGAGCTGTCGGCGATCAAGCGTACCCGGGAGCGGGCGGCTTGCTGGCGCGCGCGGTAACCGGTTGATTTTTCTTTGAATCCTTCGGGGATCCGGAGTATACTCGGAAACTCCAGGACCATTCCGCGCGACAACGGGGAGGTTGGATTGAGCGATTTTTTCCGGGCGTGCATGCCAATTTCGGTCATGAAGAACGCGTGCAGCGGTCTGTCCGAACGCCCCGATGATTCGACTCGATCCAGCTATTGGGGTAGTCTCGATCGACAGTTCCATCCGTTGTGGAATGCGGCTGTTTTGGAGCCTGCGCACCGTTTTTTGTCACTCCACGAACGCAATTTTGTCAATCCGAACGGGTTGAAAAGGGGTGTGGCGATTCTTACAATGGAAGGGTCGGTATCGAGCGCGGGGGGGCATCGCGGCTATATGGTTGAAAAATCGGGATTTTCGAAGAATTCGGGGTCGTTGTGTCGAATCGATCGCCCTTATCGATCACTTCGGAATGATTTTTGCATTTTACCGTGTGCTTTGAGGGGAGCAGAATCCCTTTTTTCGTGTTCACCCAACCTAACCTTATGGGAGGAAAATGTATGAGGAAAGCGTTACTTTTTCTGACGGTTGCCATGATGATGGCGACCGCGAGCTACGCGCAGACGGCTCTGCCATGGTCATGCGATTTCGCGACGGATGACTGCGGAGCGATCTACGAAGATGATGGCACTTCGTCATCATGGGCTCGCTCCACCAGCAGCGGTTGCGCCGCACCAGGTATGTACCACGGTTACAACGGAGCCCACTATGACATCGATTATGTTGTCTGGGGGCCGTTCACAACCCCCACAGCGGATGTGGTCAGCCTGAGTTATGATCTGTCGATTTCGACTTGGGGCGACGAAGTTACAGTCATGTACATCACGAACCTGTATCTGGATCCCAACACCAATCCAGGTTCATGGATCGTGGCTGATGGGCCCTACTCGGCTTCAGCAGCCTGCGTCGCACACAGTGCCGATTTATCTGGTGTCCTCGGGTCAACTCAATTTTGGATCGCTTTCAGATACCAGGGACAAGACGCCTATTATGCTTATATCGACGATCTAAGCCTGACCTTCTCTTCTGGTCCGACCGCAACACCGACGAACACACCGGTTCCTGCTCCTGGACAGAATTGCGCCAGCGCAATCGCCATCAACATCCCCGGATCTCTGCCTTATTCACAGGCCGGCACGAACTGCGGACTTCTGAACGACTATGCCGCAACCTGCCTCGGCAGCTATGACGGCGGCGAAGACATCATCTATCAGCTGGTTGTTGCAACAGACACGAATGTTGAGATTTCATACACAACGACGGATACCTGGACCGGCATCCTTCTTGATGATTCCTGTCCTCCGGACCCGACAACGTGTATTGATATCGCAACAAGCAGTGCAGCCGGAACGATTACACTCGGTCAAAACCTCCTTGCTGCCGGCACCTACTACCTCATGCTCGACACCTATCCAACTCCGGACTGCATCTCCAGCTTCACACTCAACATCACGAGCGCTGGTGCTACAGCCACACCGACACCGACTGCGCCTCCGGCCGGCCCCGGCGATAGTTGCGGGAATGCGCTCCCGATCGCCAGCGGCGACTGTCTGCTCGGCGACTACACCGGCATGACCAACAACTTCGACTGCGGCGGCACCGGTGGCGTTGCTGGCGGCCCCGACATGGTCTACACCTTCACTCTCGCCGATTCCAGTTATGTTCACATCCTCGCCGAATCCGCCGGGGATATCGACCTTGCAGTGAGCAATGTCTGCGATGCCTCCACGGCGACATATCTCTGCGCCGATACATCAGGCAGCTCAACATCAGCCCAGACATCCTGCGGCGACACCATCACCCCAGGTACATACGGATTCCACACATTCTACCGCCTGCTTCCAGCCGGCACCTACTACATCTGGCTTGATTCCTATTCCGGTGAGCTCGGTGACGAATTCGCCATTGAAATGTTCGCAACACTTGAATCCGTCACATGCGCCGGTTGCCCGATAGGTGGTACACCCGAAGGCGAACCGACCTGCGCGGCCGAATATGTGGATACCTTCAACGCGGGTTGTAACGCCGCCACACCGGTCTTCACAACCATCACGCCCGGAACGACGATCTGCGGCCAGACCGGTACCTACACAGTCGGAACAGCCAACACACGCGATACCGACTGGTATCAGATCACCGTTGCATCTGCGGCTGACCTGATCGTCGAAGTTGCAGCCTCGTTCCCCAGCACGACCCTGATCGTTCCGGCCGTTTGTCCGGTCGCTTCGATCCTGGCCAGTGGCTCGGATACTCGTTGTCCGGGTTCTTCGTACGAAGTGATCGCGACGGTTGCCGCCGGTGATTACTATATCATTGTGCTTCCCACTGTTTTCACGGACATCCCCTGCGGCAGCGCGAGCCGGTACTGGATGGCGGTTACAACCGATGTTCCGTCGACACCGACACCGACACCGACTTCCTGCGCATCGTGCCCGCCGGGCGGCACTGCCGAAAACGAACCGCTGTGCGGTCCGGAGTACGACGATACATATAACGGCGGATGTAACTCGACTGTTCCCGTGTTCCAGACCATCACCAACGGTCAGACAATCTGCGGCGAAGCAGGAACATTTACATTCGGCACCGACAACTATCGCGACACCGACTGGTTCGAGTTCACCCTGACGGAAACGTCGGATGTGACGTTCTCGGCTTACGGTGATTTCCCGATTCTGGCCTGGCTTGCTGCAACAGAAGATTGTGTCAATTACGACTTCACGCAGTATGACGACGCCGACACATGCGAAACCGCGACAACCATCCGGTACACAATGCCTGCGGGCGATTACATTGCGATCGTAATGCCCAGTGTATTCGAAGGCATTCCCTGCGGTGTCAAGTACGTGGCAACACTGACCTGGGGTCCCGCTGCACCGACACCCACACCGACCGTCACTCCTCCGCCTGCTGGTCCTGGCGACACATGCCTCAATCCGATCACCATCAATTGCGGCGACTGCGTGCTCGGCACAACCGTCGGGATGAACAACAACTTCAGTTGCGGTGGTCTCGGAGCCGGCCCCGATGTGGTCTACACCTTCACCCTGGCAGAACCTCAGACCATTCATATCATCGCCGAGAGCGATGAAGATCTCGATTTCGCGGTCACCGACGTCTGCGATGCCTCCACTGCCACCTTTGCATGCTCGGATCGCCTGGGCACACCTCCGGTGGCTGCGTCTTGCGGCGAAGCCATCACTCCGGATACCTGGGGATACTTCGACTACTCAGCAACAGTGGATGCCGGCACCTACTACATCTGGATCGACACCTACAGCGCCACTGGCGGCGGTGCCTTCGCTCTCGAACTGCTCTGCTCGGATCCTCCGTCTTACGTCCTGGAATGCCCGGCCACCTCTCAGCTCTCTCAGCCGGTCAACCCGCTGGATCTCGGATTCAACGGCTTCTCCTCCGATCTGGGCGGCGATTTCCGGTACTTCGATGATTACTCTGTGACCGATCCGGTTTGCTGGGTCAAGTTCTGGGGTCTCTACACAGCCGGAAACGACACAGACTTCACGATCGAATTCTGGACCGACAACGCCGGACAGCCCGGCACCCTGACCAACAGCTATCCGATTACCGGCGCGACACCGATCGACACCACCTGGACTGCCTTCGGCTACCCGATCTATGAATACTTCGTCGAACTGCCGACTTGCGAAGCACAGCTTGCCGGCTGGATCAGCATTCAGGGCGCGAGCAACGGTTCGACCTTCTACTGGGCCGTGAATTCGTCAGCCACCGGTGCGGATTGCTACGAGTATCAGGTATCCACCACAACGTGGACTCCGGATGTCTATGATCTCGCATTCTGCCTCGGCAATGCCGAACCCCCGACCCCGACTCCTCTGCCGGTTCCGACTTCCGGTCCGTTCGGCCTGGGCGTCATGATCTTCGCGATCAGCGCACTGCTCGGCCTGAGTGTTCTCCGGAAGAAGTAATCGACGCTGATTGATTGATGAAAGGCCCCTCCTCGCGAGGGGCCTTTTTTTTGTGTTTCATTGCATATCTCAGATGCCGGCGGGGACGCCGGCGCTACTCACGGTCCAATTTTTTCGATAGGGCCATCAGGCAGGGACGCCTGCTGCTTCAATTCAGTTCAATCTGTGTAATCTGCGTAATCTGTGGATAAAAAAAACCCCGTTCGATCCCTCGACTTCAGTCAGGATGAACGGGGTTATTCTTCTAGCTGAACAATTCCGGTTGAACGGTCTCGGACTCATCACCGCCCATGTCACCGTTCTCATCACCGCGGTCTTCGCCGCCTTCACGTTCGACGACACGCGCCACCGCAACGATTTTCGCGCCTTCACGTGCGATGTCCTGCAGCATGACACCCTGTGTCGATCGGCCGATCGACCGGAGGCTTTCCATGTCGACCCGGATCCGGATCAGTTTCCCGTGCGATGTCACCATCAGAAACTCGTCGTCTCCGAACGATTGCAGGATGCCCATGACCGGGCCGTTTCGTTCCGTGATCTTCATGTTGATCAGGCCCTTGCCGCCGCGTGTCTGTGTCCGGTATTCCTCGATGCTCGTTCGCTTCCCGTAGCCGTTTTCGGAAACGGTCAGCATAAGAGCGCCTTCATAGAGCACTTCCATGCCGATCACATGATCGCCGGATTCCAGCCGGATGCCGATCACGCCGCGCGTCGCCCGGCCCATCGGGCGCACATCGGTCTCTTTGAACCGGATGCTCATGCCCTGATGAGTCGCGATGAAGACGTCCTGTTCGCCCGATGTCAGGCGGACACTGATCAATTCATCGTCTTCATCGATGATGATGGCTTTGAGTCCTCCCGAGCGATTGGTGTCGTATTCGACGAGGGATGTTTTCTTCACGATGCCGTTGCGCGTGCCCATCATGATGAATTTGCCTTCTTCGAATTTCTTGATCGGCAGAATCGCCCGGACGTTTTCGTCGGATTCGAGCGACAGGAGGTTTTTCAATGAACTGCCGCGCGCCGTCCGGCTGCCCTGCGGTAACTGATAGACCTTCAGTCTGTAAACGCGTCCCTTGTCGGTAAAGATCAGCAGGATATCGTGCGTGCCGGCGAAGATCAGATGTTCGGTGAAATCCCCTTCCTTAGGGATAATGCCGGTCGCGCCCTGCCCGCGCCGTTTCTGTGCTCGATAGAGCGACAGCAGCGTCCGTTTCGCATAGTTTTCGTGCGTCACGAACACCACCATGTCCTCTTCCGCAATCATATCCTCATAGTCGATCTCACTGTCCGCATCCAGAATCAGCGTCCGGCGCGTATCGCCGAATTTCGCCTTGATTTCGAGCAGTTCCGTCTTGATCAGATTCATCAGCAGTGCTTCGGATTCCAGAATCGCACGCAACCGGCTGATCTCTTTAAGGAGTTCAAGGTACTCCTCGCGAATCTTGTCGCGTTCGAGACCCGTCAGCCGCTGGAGTCGCATATCGAGAATCGCCTGTGCCTGAACCTCGGACAAGCCGAACTGCGTCTGCAGTCCGTTCCGGGCTTCCTCGACCGTTTTCGATCCCCGAATCAGCGTGATGACCGCATCGAGATGATCCAGAGCGATGATCAGGCCTTCCAATATGTGCGCCCGGTCTTCCGCCTTCCGGAGGTCGTATCGGGTGCGTCTGACCACCACCTCCCGCCGGTGCAGAATGAAATGATCCAGCATTTTCTTCAGCGACAGCACTTCCGGGCGGCCGTTGACGAGCGCGACCATGTTGACGCCGAAATTGAGCTGCAACTGGGTGTGTTTGTATAGCTGGTTCAGAATCGCCTTGGCGATCTGATCCTTCTTGAGTTCGATGACGACCCGGATGCCTTCGCGTCCCGATTCGTCGCGAACGTCCGAGATTCCCTCGATTTTTTTATCCTTGACGAGTTCCGCGATTTTGGTGAGAAGATCGGCTTTGTTGACCTGATATGGCAGCTCGGTGACGATGATGTCTTCCTTGCCGGCCTTCTCACGATGCTCGATCACCGCCTGTGCGCGGATCGTGATGGAACCCCTCCCGGTCATGTAGGCCTGGCGGATCCCGTCTCGTCCGTAGATCATCGCCGCCGTCGGGAAATCCGGTCCGGTGACGATCCGCATGATGTCGAGATCCGTGTTGTCGGGATTGTCGATCATGTGGATCAGGGCATCGATGACTTCGTTCAGGTTGTGCGGCGGGATGTTGGTCGCCATACCGACGGCGATGCCGCTGGAGCCGTTGACGATGAGATTCGGGAAGGCGGCTGGCAGGACATCGGGTTCATGGGTCGTGTTGTCGTAATTGGGGACGAATGTGACGGTTTCCTTTTCGAGATCCCTGAGGATTTCCTCGGAGATCTTCGCCATTCTGACTTCCGTGTATCGCATGGCGGCCGGCGGATCGTTGTCGACCGATCCGAAGTTGCCCTGGCCGTCGACGAGCGGGTATCGCATGGAGAATTCCTGGGCCATTCGCACGATCGAATCGTAGATCGCCTGATCGCCGTGCGGATGGTAATTGCCCATGACTTCGCCGACGACTTTCGCCGATTTGCGGTAGCCTCGGGTGGGGCCGAGACCCATTTCGTGCATGCCGAACAGAATCCGGCGATGCACCGGTTTCAGACCGTCGCGGACATCGGGGAGCGCGCGCCCCACGATGACGCTCATCGCATAATCGATGAACGCCGACCGCATCTGATCTTCAATATTGACAGGAATCTTGTTTTCCGGAATCAGCATGAGAAGCTCCTGGTGTTAGATATCGAGATTCGCTTCGAGAGCGAATTCCTGGATGAATTCTTTTCGTGGTGCGACGCTTTCTCCCATCAGAAGCGAAAATACCTGATCCGCTTCGATCGCATCTTTGACCTTGACCTGCAACATCGTTCTCCGTTCGACATCCATCGTTGTCTCCCAGAGTTGTTCGGCGTTCATTTCGCCCAGTCCTTTATAACGCTGGATGGTCATGCCGGATTTCGCAATCCGGAATACCCCCTCCACGAGATCATCGATCGTCTCAAATCGGGTTTCCTTTCCCTTCATCTCGACGATCAGAGTCTGCCCCTGGAGCGGTTCGATCTGCCCGCGCATTTCGAACATCTCCCGCATCTCGTGCGATCCGACGGTTTCCCATCCGAGCAGGACACGGCGGGAATCGAGTGTTGCCGGGAATTCGATTTCATACATGTTGTCTTCGCTGTTCCAGTGCTTGTCGATATCCATGCCCTGGGCCTGGAAGAGCTGGAACACCCGGTCGAACTGGTCGATCTGCTCGAAAAAGTATTTGTATTTGATTTCGTTCCGGAGCAACAACTGGATGACGGTTTCGGTCAGACCCCGCTTTTTAAGCTTTCCGATCAACTGCCGGTACCGGATCATCTTTTTGATCAGTTCCTTGAGTTTCATTCCGGACACCTTCGTCGAATCCGGCCGGATCAGTGTGAGTTCTCCGGTCACCTCAGTCAGCAGGAAATCCTCGAACTGTTTTTCATCCAGCACATACGTCACCTTCTTGCCTTTGGCGGCCCGGAAGAGTGGCGGCTGCGCGATGTACAGATACCCCCGTTCGATGACCTCCGGCATGTGTCTGAAGAAAAACGTCAGGAGCAGGGTGCGGATATGGGAGCCATCGACATCGGCATCCGTCATGATGACGATTTTGTGATACCGGATTTTTTCGATATTGAAATCATCCTTCCCGATTCCCGTGCCGAGCGCGGTGATGATGATTTTGATGGCTTCGGATTGCAGCATTTTGTCGAAGCGGGCTTTTTCGACGTTGAGGAGTTTTCCGCGGATCGGCAGGATGGCCTGAAACTTGCGGTCCCGGCCCTGTTTCGCGGAACCTCCGGCCGAATCGCCCTCGACGATGAACAGTTCGCTCGCCGCCGGATCGCGTTCGGTGCAGTCCGCGAGTTTTCCGGGGAGGGAACCCGAATCGAGAGCACCTTTGCGACGGGCCAGATCGCGGGCTTTGCGGGCTGCTTCCCGCGCCCGGAACGCATTGACCGCCTTTTCCACGATTGCCTTGGCAATATCCGGATTTTCGTCGAAAACCTCCGCCATCTTCTCGTTCACGATCTGCTCGACAATCCCCTTGACATCGGAATTGCCCAGTTTCGTCTTCGTCTGTCCTTCGAACTGGGGATTGGGGACTTTGACCGAGATAATGGCGACGAGGCCTTCGCGGATGTCATCGCCTCCGGGCTGTTCGGACAATCCCTTGAGCAGATCGCGTTCGGCAGCGTAGGCGTTGACGGTGCGGGTCAGCGCGGATTTGAAACCCGACAGATGGGTGCCGCCTTCGATCGTGTTGATGTTGTTGACATACGAAAAGATCGTTTCGGCATAACAGGTGTTGTACTGCAGCGCAATCTCGACGATGATGTTGTTCACCGCTTTCGTGAAGTAGACAACGCTTGAATGCGAAACGTCCTTGGAGCGGTTGAGGAATGAAACGTATTCGCGGATACCGCCTTCAAACAGAAAAGTCTGTGAATTGCCGTCCCGCAGATCTTCCAGTGTGATTTCCAGTCCGCCGTTGAGAAAGGCCAGTTCGCGGAGTCGTCTGGCAATCGTATCGAAACTGTAAGTCGTATCTTCGAATATCTCGGGATCCGGCATGAAATGAACGCGCGTTCCGGTTTTATCGGACGTTCCGATAATCTTCAGTTCGTTTTGTGGTTCACCGCGTGAGTAGTCCTGCCGGAATGCATTGCCGTCACGATAGATTTCGAGTCTGAGCCAGACCGAGAGCGCGTTGACGCATGAGACGCCGACGCCGTGCAGACCGCCAGAGATAGCGTAATTCTGATGATCGAATTTGCCTCCGGCATGAAGCGTCGTCATAACGACTTCGGCCGCAGATTTGCCTTCAGTCGGGTGCATGTCCGTCGGAATGCCCCGGCCATCATCCAGCACCGTGATGGAGTCATCCGTATGGATGGTAACATGGATCTTGCTGCAGTATCCCGCAAGGTGCTCATCGACCGAGTTATCAACGACTTCGTTGACCAGATGATGCAACCCCATCGTACCGGTCGATCCGATATACATGGCCGGACGCAGCCGAACAGCCTCGATTCCGCCCAGCACCTTGATGCTGTCTGCGGTATAATTGCTGGATTTTTCCGAACCGTTCTCCGGAACCTGCGGCGTCGGCTCCCGTTCGGGATTGTTTTCCAATGTTTTCGCCACTCTACTCTCCTTTAGATAATGAAATCACATGAGGATTACTTTTCAGCACGGCAGCAGAGACGTTTTCGATTCGTCCCGTATCCACTGAAAACAGATCCATATTGGGCCTGAAATAGTTCGAGTCGACTGCATTGAGCGTCATCAGAACCTGCACGCTGTCGGGTATCAACGAGATAAAACGGACGAGTCGTTCGCGATCGAGTTCGGAAGCGATATCATCGAGCAGGAGGATCGGGGGATCCTGCGTAGTTCGGCCGATTTGCGTCAATTCCGCCAGTTTCAGCGCCATGACACATGATCGGCGCTGTCCTCGTGATCCGTGCAATCGGATGTCGATCCCGTTCAGTCGTATTTCGAGATCATCCCGATGCGGGCCCGCCAATGTCGCGCCGCGAGCGTATTCTTCACTCCGAACCTGTTCGAGTTTCAGAAAAAAGCGTTCCTTCAGATCCGTCAGACTGTCTTCCGTGCGTCCCAGACTGCTTTGATACACGAGTTCGATCGACTCGTCGGCGCCGGATACCGCCCGGTGCAATTCCGGAGCACATTCCTGAAGCAAAGACGTGAGTCGTATCCGCTGATCGATGATCCGAGAGCCGGATTCCACGAGGCGTTCCGTGAAGACCTGTAGAACCGCCTCATCCCGATCGGATTGACGGAGGAGTTCGTTTCTCTGTCTGAGAACCTGTTTATAGGTGCGTGCCGTCAGAAGATAGGATGGATTGAGTGAGAAGATGCCGCGATCGAGAAAATCGCGACGCGTCTTTGGTTCTCCATAGGCGATGCCGAGGCATTCGGCAGAGAAGATCACGAATTTGAGACGACCGGCAAAGTCCTTGACATCGTGAACCAGTTTACCGTTGACCCGATACTCGCGGACAGTTCTGTTGAATCGCACCTGCAACTGCGTCTCGATCCCCGACGATTCGAACACCCCGTCCACTGCTGCATCCGTTTCCGCCCGACGAATCAGGTCTTCCACATGTGCGCCTCGGAAAGAACGTCCGTCGGACAGACCACAGGCTGCTTCGAGCAGATTGGTTTTGCCCTGGGCGTTTCGTCCGAAAAAGACGTTCAATTCGGGATTGAGATCGATCCGCATGGATTCGAGATTCCTGAAGTTAAAAACTCGGATGGATTTTAAACGCATCAAAGAGAATCAGACGATCATCGGCATGACGATCGCCAGATACCGTAGCTCAGATTCAATGCCCGGCCGGAATTCCACCGGCCCTGACGGATTGTTCACGCGGATCGCGACATCCTCGGCATCGATCGTTTTGAGCAGTTCCAGAAGATACGTGACATTGAAACCCACAGTGAACGGCTCTTCGGTATACGCGATGGGAATCTGATCGCGGGCTTCTCCGAATTCAGGGGTATTGGCGGAAATCACGAGCATGTTGTTCTCAATGTTCATCTTGATTCCACGCGCTTTGATATCGGAAAAGAGCGATACGCGACGGAGCGACAGCATGAGGCTTTCCTTGTTCACTTTAATGATCAGACGGCATTCCTTCGGAATGACGATTGAATAATTCGGAAACATGCCTTCGACCAGCCTGGATATAACCGTTTCGCAACCGACTTTGAACACGAGATGATTGTTGTTGATGCCGAAACGAAATTCCTCTCCTCCTGCTCCGACCATCCGTTGGATTTCATGGACCGCCTTCTGAGGGATGATGACCTCGAGCGGAGTCATATTGAGTGTATTCGGTGTTTCAACATAAGCCAGACGATGGCCGTCCGTCGCGATCATCCGAACCGCTTCGTCATCCACTTTGAACAAGACGCCTCCGAGAACCCGCCGGTTCTCGTCGTGACTGACCGCGTAGACCACTTTTTTGGTCAGATTATCCAGCAGATCACCAGGAACGATGGTGAGGTTGCTTTCGTCCACATCCGGAAGCTTCGGGTAATCCACATCAGAAGAGCCGAAAAGACGAAACTCCGAAGATCCGCAGGAGAGCTTGATCCAATTGTTCTCCTCGAGTTTGAACTTCACGAGATTTTCCGGAAGTTCTTTCAGGACTTCGTAGAGTTTTTTTGCCGATACGAGAATACTTCCTGCTTCCGGAACATCGCATCCGATGAGATCACGGATACCGACCTCGAGGTCTGTAGCGATGACTTCGAGATTGCCTGAGTTGGCTGTCAGTTTGACGTTGTTCAGAAATGGGTTGGTACTGCGTCTTTCGATGATCGATTGAACCTTCTGAATACTGGTCTGAAATGCTGATTTTTCGATACTGAATTCCATGATTGATCCTCCGGAAACTTATCTGGTCATGTATAGCAGAAATCAGATGCGAAGTAAATGAAATCGTGCGTTTTTTTCTCTTCCCCGTCCACTCTCCGAAGAAGCTTCTAAGATATGAAAATGGAGAGTTCATCGAAGTAGTCATAGAGGCTGTCGATAAGTTGAAAAGTGACTGGACTGATTGAAAATCAATCTTTTTTATCGCTCATAATTGTTCGCAAGTCTTACTGTTTTACTCCGGGTTGTGCACAAATCATCATCATTTTCGAACGTGTGTCGTTATGCACATGTTGTGAACGGGTTATTGACATCACTCTGTTGAAAATTTGATTAATGCATTCTGAAATAATACTGTTTGTCTCGGTCGCGACAGGAGGTCATTTTTTTCTTGACACGATATTTCAAGTGTTTGCGAGACATTGTTTACGCACAGAGTTATAGACAGATGTTTATTGTTAAATTAAATATCTGAATAATAACACTTTATTGAGATATGAAAGTGCGAAAAATCTGATTTTGTCAGGTATCGGAACGGGGTTGGAAAGTGCGATGGGAAAAAGAACTGATTTCATCGATAGTTGCAAACCAGTACTGGGAATTCTTGCGGAGACTACCGAAGAACACACCAAAAGACTGGGTTCTCAGACAAACATGCTCGAAGAAATGTGCCGATATGCTGAAAACACAGGGCTCCGCATCATCGTCTCCAGTATCCGGAACTGCGATGAAATCATTGAAAACAAAGCAGTTCCAGGCCTGTTTCTGCATGAAGAAAAATGGTGTCAAGCGGTTTTCTCACCCCCGTCGCTCTGGTACGACCGCGTTTATTCGGATCTCGCACACAGAGAAACTGATCTCATACAATGTCGATCGAAACTCGTCCAATCCAATCGAGTCGCCTTTCTGAATCATCCGGCCATGACATCGATTCTCGGAGATAAACTCGCATTCTCACAATTCTGTGCGCGTCACGCGCTTCCAACCCCGGTCACAGAACTGCTTGACCCGGGACTTTTCAGGAATCCATCTCGTCAATCCGGCCGATTCATCGCCAAACCGCGCTTCGGAAGGAAGGGAATCGGGATCATCCGCTGCGCTTTTTCCAGTGACGGCCGCGGAACCTGCTCGACACACGGCAGGCAAGTTTCGACGCGAACGCATTCCGAATCAGACGGTGTGCTGTCGGAGTTGATCCGGCAGGTTGGATTGAGTCGGGAAGATTACATTATTCAGGCTGAGATTCCCGCTGCCAAAGTAGATGGAAGATGGTGCGACATCCGGTGTATGGTACAGCGAATGAACCGGCATGACCGGGCCGTTTCCGGGATTGCGGTCCGTGTATCGTCCCATGACCGCGTCACGCCGAATCTCGACCGCGAAGGAATTGCTGTTCCTTTCGAGATGTATGCTCGCCTGGCCTTTCCGGATCTGGATGGTTCCGTGCTTCGTGAAAAAGTCGAATCGACAGCGCTTCGAATGTTTGATGCCATCGAATCCGAAACGGGACCAGCAGCGGAAGCGGGGATCGATCTGCTGATCGACCCTCATGGCTCAGTTCATCTGATCGAAGCGAATGCGAAGCCCGGTCGGATTATCTATCAGCGTCTGAGTTCCGGCTTTTATTTGACAGAAGCGGAAAAGACTCGCTATTTAGAGATGCGTCGGAACACGATCCGGAACCCGATCCGGTATGCACGCCATCTGCTTGAAGGAAGCATTGATTGAGGAGTTCAGATCATGAACAAGGTCATGTTGATCATACGAGACGGCTGGGGATACAGTGAACAATCAGAGGGAAATGCGATTCTGCATGCCGCGAGACCATTCGACCGGTATCTGCTGGCATCGACTTCCGGAATACTGCTGGCATGTCACGGAGAACAGGTGGGTCTTCCGCCTGGGTTTCAGGGATCGTCTGAAGTCGGGCATCTCAACATGGGGGCCGGTCGGATCGTGGAACAGGAAGTGACGCGGATCTTTTCCGCGATGGCCGATGAATCCCTGTTCGACTCTGCCGGGTTCCGCCGGATCCGGTCTCAACTGGAACGCCCGGGATGCCGGTTGCATCTGTTCGGACTGCTTCAGGACGAAGGCGTTCATGCCCATCAGGAGCACCTCTTCCAGATCATGCGGTATGTCGGGATGCGCTTTCCGGATCTCGTGCAGATCATCCATCCCATCGCCGACGGTCGCGACACCCCTCCCCGCAGTTTCATTTCGTTCTATCACAAACTGCTCGACACCTGTCGAGAACTGCGGACTGCCCGGATCGGGACGGTACATGGCCGATACTACGGAATGGACCGATCAAAAAACTGGAATCTCGTGACACTGGCCGTCCGTGCCATGATCCATGGCGAGGGTCGGCGAGTCGACGATATCGAGGCAGCGGTACGGGAGGCCTATCAGGATGAAACGACTCCGGATCACGCGCCGATGTCGGACGAGTATCTGAAGCCCATGATCGTTCAGAATTACGACGGTATGCGGCCGGGTGATGTCGTGATCAACTTCAACTATCGTCAGGATCGAGCCATTCAGATATCCAAATCGTTCGTCGATCCTGAGTGTCCCTCGTTCGATCCGGCGGCACATGAGATTCACTATTATGGATTGACGCGGTATTACGATGCATTCCGGAATTATCTCGTCGAGCCGATGTCGGACGATGCGTCGATGCGGAATCTTCTCGGAGAGGTCGTTTCAAAAGCCGGTTACCGGCAGTTACGGATCGCCGAGACTCAGAAATTCCGCCATGTTACATCGTTTTTCAATGGAAAGCGGACGGCGGCGTATGACCGTGAGGATCAGATCGAGATTCCGAGCGAGTTTGATCCGGCTGTGTTTGCATCGCATCCGGAAATGAATGCCGGCGATGTCACGCGGGAGCTGTTGTCGCGATTGTCACTGGGATATGAATTCATTGTTGTGAACTACGCCAACTGCGACATGGTCGGGCATACGGGGGATTACGATGCCGCAAAGGCAGCTGCGGACATCGTCGATGCCAATGTCCGGGAGACGACCCGGAAGGCGATCGAGGCAGGGTATACGGTTCTGATCACGGCCGATCACGGTAATTCCGAGGAAATGATCGATGCGCGGGGAGAACCCAAAACGTCGCATACGATCAATCCGGTCAAACTGCATGTTCTGTCGGAGAATCTGGACGTGCAATTCCGGCGCGATCACGCCATTTTATCGGATATCACCGCGTTGATACTCCGGATCCTGGACCTGCCTGTTCCGGATGAGATGGTTTCTCGCGGTCTCGAGGAAACGGCGATCAGAAGGAAATGATGCCGAGGTGCGACAGGAGCATGCGCGTTCCGATCGCGATCAGAACGAGACCTCCGATGAATTCACAGCGTTTTCCGAGAATACACTTGATGCGGTTGGCGGCGATCATCGCGAGAAAGGTAGCGGCGGCGGCGACGACGCCGATCAGGGTCACCGAGAGCGTCACCGGAGCCTCGGCCGCCGATAAACCGACTCCCGCTGCCAGCGCGTCGATGCTCACAGCCGTCGACAGCCCGATCATGATGAAACCCCGGGTCAGATCTGTTTCCTGATCGCGACTTTCTTCCTGAAACGATTCGTACATCATTTTCAGACCGATGGCGGTCAGAATCGAGAAGGCAATCCAGTGATCCCATGCCTTGATGTGGATCAGAATGACGTTACCGGCCATGATGCCTGAGAAACTGAAAATGGACTGGAAGAGTCCGAAGTGAAAAGACAGACGGAAGTACTGGCGGGGCGCGCGATGGTTGAGTCCGACGGCAGCGCCGATCGAGAAAGCGTCGGCTGCGAGCGCGAGTGCAAGGAGCAGGATTTCCAGAAGCGACATGGTGTTGACCTTTTTGCAGGCGCCAGGAAAGAGGTGCAGAAAACCGGCGAGCAAAACGAGGGGATACTATGAATTTTTTAATCAACTATCAACATCGAACGAACGCTTTTCCTGGTTGACACCAGACGCCCGCAATGCGAATCTCAGAAGGATCACCAAGGAGTCCTGCATGCCTCGACACGATGTGCTCGCAATCATTCTCGGCGGTGGACGCGGAACCCGGCTGTTTCCTCTGACCAAAATGCGAGCGAAGCCGGCGGTGCCGCTGGCCGCGAAGTACCGGCTGATCGATATTCCGATCAGCAATTGCATCAATTCAGAGATCAACCGGATTTTCGTTCTGACTCAGTTTCTCTCGGCATCTCTCCACCGGCATGTATATGAAACGTATAAGTTCGACGTGTTTTATGACGGATTCGTCGAACTGCTGCCGGCGGAGCAGACGTTGACGAGTGCCGCGTGGTATCAGGGGACGGCGGATGCCGTGCGGAGGCAGATGCATCGTGTCCTGCGGATCAATCCGCGTGATTCACTGATTCTGTCCGGTGATCATCTGTATCGAATGGATTACACCGAGTTTCTTGATTTTCATCGATCGAACGAAGCGGACATCACGATCGCGGTTTACCCTGTTCCAATGGAGGACACACACCGGTTTGGAATCCTGAAAACCGATCCGTCACACCGGGTGATCCGATACCTCGAAAAACCACAGAATCCCGATGACCTGACCGATATGGCTGTGAATCCGGATTCCGGCAGACCATTTCTGGCGTCCATGGGTGTATTCCTGTTCCGAACCGACAGACTTCGAGCGGTTCTGGAGACGGTATCCGGTGAGGATTTCGGCCGCGACATCATTCCGAACGCGATCGGGTCTCACCGGGTGTTCGCCTTTCCGTTCAGGGGATACTGGGAAGACATCGGATCGATGGCGTCTTTCTTCAACGCCAATCTCAGTCTCACGGATATCGAACCTCCATTCGATTTCTATGATCCGAATAGTCCGATTTACACGCGTTCCCGATTTCTGCCTCCGTCACGCATGGACGGCTGTCGCCTGAGCCGGGTGGTCATCGCCGACGGGTGTCGGATTGCGAGTGCTGCGATCGAGCGGTCGATCATCGGTAACCGGAGCATCATCCGGAGCGGGGCCGCATTGAAGGAAGTCGTGATGCTGGGAGCAGATCATTACGAGGACGTAGCGGAGCGTGACCGGAATGAGCAGAACGGGTTGCCGCATATCGGGATTGGCGAAGATTCGATGATCGAACGAGCGATCATCGACAAGAATGTCCGGATCGGACAGAGGGTTCGGATCACGCGCCACGAGCAGGATTCGGATTGTGACCGCGAACGGTATTCGATCCGGGATGGGATCACGGTCATCCCGAAAAATGCGGTCATCCCGGACGGAACGGTGATCTGAAATCAATCCGAGTGTTCCACGTGGAACATGCCATGAAGGAGACGATATGATTCAGGAGTACACAGCATGGGTCGGAGCGAATCCTCTCGCCTCGGCAGCCATCCAGTTCGCCATCCTCGGAACGCTCGGGGAACTCGTTTCCGTGTGGATCCGGAGAAAACAGCTCATCATGCCGTTCACGGTCCGGCAGTTCCTGCTGAAAATCGTCGGCTGGGCATTGCTCGGATGGATCATCAAGTACGGGTTCACCGGTATGAAGGGTTTCACACACGCCTTGGTCGATCACCGGTTGATTCCTGCCCGGTTCGGAGAAGGACTGGGTGGCGCGCTGGCGCTGTCGGTGTTCACCAACGTTCTGTTCGGACCTCAAATGATGGCGTTCCATCGCTTTTCCGATAATCTGATCATGCGCCAGAAAGGATTCTCGGGGATCGAAAAAGCATGGTGGACGCTGATCTGGTTCTGGATTCCCGCCCACACCGTCACCTTCAGTCTGCCGAGGGATTATCAGATCGGTCTGGCAGCTTGCTGGTCCGTCGCACTCGGTGTGATCATGGGACTGTCTGCATCGCGAAACCGATAACATGACTCGACTCGTTGCCGTCTTCCTTCTCACGATAGTCCCGTTGTCCGCATCCGCGGATTCCTGGCCCGCCGAGTCGTGGAGTGATGCCGTGAACATGACCGCCCTGGATTCAGAGTTCCAGGAGGATCTCAGCGGAGCGTTCTGGAATCCCCAAACCCGCGTTCTCTGGGTCTGCCAGAACGGACTCGCCAAAATATGGGCCCTTGTCGAAGACGGAACCGGAGGCTTCGTTGTCCGGACGGATGGATCCGGGATGCGGTACGAGTGGGATCTCGGCATGCAGGACCTCGAAGATCTGACACAGGTGAATCTGGCGCAGGATGTGATCTATGCGATCGACGAAGGCGCGGGCACCATCTTTTCGGTCGATCTGAGTGCTCCGGACACCCACCTGATCCTGCACTCGTGGAATGTATCATCCTTCTTGCCTGAATATGTGTCCGGATACGGACCTGAAGGGATCGCATTTGTCCCGGACGAATGGCTCGCGTGCCGGCAGTTCATGGATTCGACCGGGCAGCGCCGACTCAGTCAGAAAGGAATGAACGGACTGATGTTCCTGGCGCATCAGCAGGAAGGACGGATCTATGTGTTCGATCTGAACCCGGACCTGAACAACGATGTCTGGCTGGTCGGAGAGTATGATACCGCGCGCAATGAAAGTTGTGCGGCGGGGTTTGATCGCGATCTGGGACTGCTCTGCATCTGGCACAACACCGGCTCGAACTATCTCGAATGGACCGATCTGACCTCGATCCCGGTATCCGGTTCGATCCGGCAGTTCAGAATGGTTCAGGAGTTCACCGGGCCGATCAGCGGGAATCTGGAGGGATTCGCAGCCGCGCCTCAAGCCCCGAGCGCTCCGGACTCGTGGTGTTTCATCACACGCGATGACGGAGGTTCAGACTCGCTCAGATGGTTTCGATCTTTTCGGCTGCCGGATGTGACGCCTCCTGCGTTTCTGAATGCGACGCCGCGGATTCGTGAGGTTTCGGCCGAATCAGTCACAATTGGTGTCGAGTTGAATGAACCGGGCCGTCTGTATCTGGTCGTATTGGCGGATGGTGCGCCGGCTCCGGATGTCCGGCATGTCAGAGGCGGACGGGATGCGTCGGGTAATCCGCCGATTGCAGAGGGATTCATCGACGTCACGGCATCAGGGGTTGAAGCGACAGGCGAATTTCAAGGATTGGCGCCAGCGACGGCGTACGATGTGTTTTGTGTGGCGGAAGATCAGCGCGGTATTCTTCAGAATGACGTGACGTTCTTGAACGCCGTTACGTCCGACCCGGTCGCGTCTCCGACACCTCCCATCACGCCGACTCCTCAAGCTGTCCCGACCGGGCAGGCCGGAACTGTGCCACTGATCATGCTTCTGATGTCAGGGATCATCCTCGCCGGGCAGATCAATCGACGATGCGGATGATAATCAGGAAGCGACGGAATCTGACGCGAGCATACGACGAATCCCAATGGTCAGAATGACGATTCCCGGCATCTGGATGAGGTGAAACAAGCCATTATGATCGAATTGCCCGATCAGATGAAGACCGGCGGAAGGGATGCTCTGGACGATGGCGGCGAACAGCGAGATCACGATGGACAGGCTGATTGCACCGGCGCCATCGCGTCTGTCGTGCGTCAACTTCAGATAGGCTGCGAGAGAGACGAGCAGGCCGGCCGCTTCATACACGATGAAAATGAGAAACGAGTCCGGGAACACGATCGTACCGAACCAGAACACGATCCCCAGCAAGAGAAACCATCGGATGGGGAGCGGTTTCCCGATGAAGTCTCGCGCAGCGGCAGCCGTGAACAGAGCGATCGCCAGTCCCAGGCTGGCATATAGAAGCGACCAGAGAAACGAGTGTAGAGCGGGCGGGACGATTAACCCGTGGGTAATGGCACCCAGGATGCTTGCGGCTGAGAGGGATCCGAACATCGCGATCCAGATCCGTTTCTGACCGACGCAGGTTGTGTGGATACGACGGATGGGAAGGATGCAGCCCAGCGTGAGCAGTCCCAGGATGGCGTCGGTTGCGGCGGTGGAGAGTTCGGTGGGCGAAGAAGCGAGCATGATCGGGTTGTATCATAAACTCATGGAAAACAAACTCTTCTTTTTATCTGGAGACTTGCAGCGCATGGTTGTTCCGAGTATAAAGATAGGTTAGACGCCAAAATGGCCCTTGAAACATGCACAGGATGAGGAGGAAAGAACAGTATGAAAGGCAGATCGATATTATCCCTTGCGGCATTACTCATGTTTTTTGCCGCCGCTGCCCACGGGCAGACCATCGCCAGATGGGATTTCGAAGACGAAAATCTGATCGTCGATGAAGGCTCCGGAACGCTCGCTCGCATTGGTGGCGGAGCTGTGAGCTATGTGACGGGAAATCCGGGGCGAGCAGTGACCAGCAACAATTATCCCACAGCCGCCAGTCCGGACGCTACCAACTGCTGGCAAATCAATATCAGCACATTGAGCTTCTTCGACATTTTTCTGAGTTTCGATGAAACTCGATCATCCACTGGAATTCGTGCATTCCAGGTGTTTTACAGCATCGACGGAGGCAGCAACTATACGGCAGCCGCTCCTGCGACAACCGTTCCCGATGATTCGCTTTGGCGGTCTCAGTCGATCGACATGTCTGCGATCTCTGAAATCGAGAATGCCGCCAGTGTTATTTTGCAGATCAGACCCTATTCTGCCGAAGCGACGACCGGCACGTGGCGGCTGGATGACATCCTGATCTCACAAGGCGCGCCCGCGGCCACGAGCACGCCGACATCTCCCTCTGCCACCAACACACCGACACCGACCAACACGACCGGCGGACCGACCAGCACACCGACCAATACCCCTCCCAGTTCATCGTCCATCATCATCAACGAAGTCGACTCCGATACCCTCGGAACAGACGTCGCGGAATTCATTGAATTATACGACGGCGGCACAGGCAATACATCTTTGAATGGACACGTCGTCGTACTATTCGACGGCAGCACCGACACCAGTTATCGTGCTATCGATCTCGATGGATATACCACCAACGCCCAGGGTTACTTCGTCATCGGTTCGACCGGCATGGGCACACCGATCGAGATCAGTCCGGGAGGATCCGGATGGTTGCAAAATGGTGCGGATGCCGTTGCGGTGTATCTCGGACATGACACAGCATTCCCGTCCGGGACAGCCGTTACGACCACAAATCTCGTGGATGCGCTGGTGTATGACACGGACGACGCGGACGATGCCGGTCTGCTCGATCTGCTGAACGCCTCGGAACCGCAGATCAACGAAAACATCAACCTGAATAAAGACACTGAATCCATGCAGCGATGCCCGAACGGCACAGGCGGCGCGCGCAATACGTCGACATACACGCTCCTGGCGACCACCATGGGTGTCGAAAACACCTGCGTGATTCCTCCGACCAACACACCGGCGAACACGCCGACTCCAACCAATACTTCAGGCGGCCCGACAGATACACCGACCGTGACTCCGACGAATCCTCCGATCAGCGCCATAAAAATCAACGAGGTGTTTGTCAATTCTCCGGAAACAGACATCCACTGTTTTGTGGAATTGTATTATCCTGGTGGCAACCTGAGTCTGAACGGTTATTCACTCGTTGGCGTCAACGGAAACGGTGGAGCCGATTATGTAACGATCGACCTGTCAACCTACTCGATTCCGGCGGATGGTTTCTTTGTAATCGCTCAGGATACCGGCGTTGCGAATTACGATATGATCGCCGCTTCGGTTGATATGCAAAACGGTCCGGATAGTATTCAACTGCGCGCGGGTGCGGTTGTGGTTGATGCCATGGGGTATGGCAACTTCAGCTCTGCTGTGTTTGCCGGTGAAGGCACACCATGCCCGATTATACCACCTGAGTATTCCTACTCGCGTATTCCCGACGGCGAGGATCTCGATGACAATGTCGTCGATTTCTTCATCGGCGACCTGACAGCCGGTCTTCCCAACGTGGAAGCAGTCGTTCCGACGGCGACACCGACCGGTTCAACACCGGTTCCCACCAACACTCCGACCTCCTCCGGACCGACCAATACCCCGACCATCACCCCGACCTCAGGCCCGATCCCGCCGATCAAGATCAACGAAATTTTCGTCGATCCGGTGAGTCTTGACGACGATCTGGAATGGATGGAAATCATCAATACATCTGATTCTCCGGTTGATGTTACCGATGTGATCATCCAGAGCACGACGGCGACCGGTCAGGTCTACACCGATCGCGTCATTCTGCCCGCGCTGATCATCCCGGCCAACGGATATCTGCTCGTTGCGGAATCACTGGTCGATGTGACATCGGTCCCCGGAACGACCGTCATCTATCAGCCGACGTCCCCGGATCTGGATATCGATATGCAGAACGGATCGTCGCACACCGAAGGCGTGCGGATCGTGACCGGCGCGCATGACGTGATCGATACCGTGATCTATTCAAACCCGAACGAACCCGATCTGATCCCCGGCGATGAACCGGGCGATCCGTACGGTGAGCATTTCGCGCTGCGACCGCTCAGCGGCAACAGTCTTGCGAGATGCCCGGACGGTCAGGACACGAACCTCTGCGATGAAGATTTCATCCGCCGGACAACGGAATATGTCACCATCGGCGATATAAACAACTGCGAAGTTCCGACCCCGACTCCGACTCCCACCGGCCCGACCCCGACTCCGCCTCCGACATCCGCCATCAAACTGAATGAAGTCTACATCAATCCGCCGGGAACGGATGTGGGCTGCTTCGTCGAACTGTATTTCCCGGGCGGCATGGCGCTGACCGGATACAGCATCGTCGGAATCAACGGGTATGACGGATCGGAATACATCACGATCGATCTGTCCACCTACTCGATTCCGACCGACGGATATTTCGTCATCGCCCAGGATACCTCGGTGGCCAATTACGACGTGATCGATACCCGGATCAATCTCCAGAACGGTCCTGACAGCATCCAGATCAAGTACAGCGGTGTGGTGGTGGATGCGATGGGGTACGGCGATTTCACGGGTATGATTTTCGGTGGCGAGGGAGATCCGGCTCCGGCATACTTCACGGGACCGTATTCGCACTCGCGGATTCCGGATGGCGACGACACGGAAGACAACCTGACCGACTTTGTCGCCGGCGAATTGACATCCGGTCTGCCGAACATCGAGACGGTTGTGCCGACACCGACTCCGCCGCCTCAGGTGCCTGCATCGAGCCCCGCCGGTCTGGCCGTCATGATCATCATGATTTCGGTCCTGATCGGTTGGAGTCTTGCCCGCTCGCGCAACTGATATCTGAATGATCCTGAAGCCCCGGACCTCGTCCGGGGCTTTTTTTTGGGGTGCGCCCGGAACGGCGCACCGATCCGGGCCCGGACCGTGCAGCTTGACGATGCCGGGAAAATATCCGACAATCGCTCCCCGGTCTGGAGGTTGACAGTGACGGACGATCGACAGAACAGGTCTCATTACAGCTACACAGTCTATGAAAACGATGATGTGGCGGAGGGATTCGAACCGCTTCGGTTCGGCGGCCCGATCGGCGTCATGTTTCGAGAGCATCAGGAACGACTGCTCAACGTCACGTTTCCGGATGTCACCAATCTTCGCATTCTGGATCTCGGGGCGGGAACCGGCCGGACATCCATTCCTCTGAGCAGGCGCAGCGCGCGTGTCGTGTCCGCGGATGCATCGTTTCCGATGCTTCGGGTCGCGATGAACAACGCGCGTCGAACCGGGACGACGATAGCCGGCGTGCGCGCCGATGCGCATCGATTGCCGTTTCGGGATGGCTCGTTCGATGTGGTGATCTGTTTCCGCATGATCATGCATGTGGTGGATTGGCGGGAGGCGATGGCAGAGATTTGCCGGCTGGCCGCCAAATCGGTGATGATTGATTTCCCGCCGAGATGCGGGTTTGCCGGTTTTGCACCCTGGGTGCATCCCCTCTTTCGACTGATTCGGAAAGACCATCAATCCTACCGGGTATTCGGGGTGAAAGAGATATCCGATGAGCTGGCCAAAAATGGGTTCGAAGTGGATTCCGTCGATCGGCATGTGGTGCTTCCCTTCGGACTTCACCGCGCAATCGGGTCGCCTGTGTTTACCCGGCGTATCGAATCGATGTTTCAGTCAATGGGGCTGACGGGCCGTTTCGGAGCGCCGGTCACCGTGACGGCGGTACGGAGAAAAGCATGAAGATACTGATGATTGCGCCGGAGCCAGTATTCCGTGTCCGGGGGACCCCTTTTAGTGTCCGTGATCGGTGCCGCGCGCTGTCGGATCTCGGACACACCGTCGATCTGCTCACGTATCCATTCGGCGATGATTTCACCTTTCCCGGTATCCGGATACATCGGACCCGGCGCGTACCGGGTATCCGGGACATCCGGATCGGGTTTTCCTGGCAGAAAATCCCTCTCGACGGATTGCTCTTTGTGAAAGCCATCGCAGCATTGCGACGCGGCGGCTACGATCTGATCCATACGCACGAAGAGGCTGGCATGATGGGAGCCTTGCTCGCGCCAATGTTCCGGATTCCTCATATTTACGACATGCATTCCAGTCTGCCGCAGCAGTTCGAAAACTATGCGACCAGCACGGCGAAGCCGGTGATGGCTTTCATGCGCATTGTCGAACGATTCATTCTGTCCCGATCACAGGCCGTCATCGCTATCTGTCCGAATCTTCGTCAGATCGCGCTCGAAGCCCGTCCGGATGCACCCGTTTTCGTCATCGAGAATGTGGCGCAGATGAGTGACACGCCGCCATCGGACGCCGAGATCGAATCGATTCGCACGACTTACGATTTGAGTGGAAAGTTTGTCATCGGTTATACAGGGACATTCGAGGTCAACCAGGGCCTTGAGATGTTGGCTCAGGCATTTGTGCGGTTCGCGGCGGAGCATCCTGGTGGGATTTTATTCCTGGCCGGCGGGGAAGAACAACAGGTCCGGGAGATGCGGCAGCGCGTGGAAGCGCTCGGGATCGCAGACCGATGCCGGATACCCGGCAAGATCGACGTCCCGCTGATGCCGGCGGTCATGGCGGCCTGTTCCGTTCTCGCCTCCCCGCGACTGATTGGCACCAACACTCCCCTTAAAATCTACAGTTACCTGAAATCCGGTGTCCCGATTCTCGCCACACGCCTCCTCACCCATACCCAGGTGCTGGATGACGCGATTGCAGTTCTCACTGAGCCTACCGTGGAGGGGCTGTATGCCGGACTGAAGACGTTGCACGACCAGCCTGAATTGAGAAACAGATTGGGGCGTGAGGCGGTCCGGCGGGAAAAGGAGTGCTACAGTTACCCGGCTTATCTGAGGAAGGTCGACGAGACCGTCCGGCATGCGACCAGGACGTCACCCAATTAGATTTTTAGGAGAGTCCATCGATGAGTTCGACGATACGTGACGAAGCGAAAACGGAATTGCAGATGCATCTGACCGACCAGAAAAAATCCGCGCTGCGGAAGTATCAGGACATGGTCATCGGGTCGACCCGCCTGATGGATCTCTTCCTGTACGAGTGCGTCATGTTCATCTGCAATGCATTCCCCGGTGCAATCGGGTACATGCTCCGGAAAAAACTCTATCCGCTCATCCTGGGCCATGTCGGACCGGGAACCGTCTTCGGCCGGAACATGACGATCCGGCACGGCCGGAAGATTTCGATCGGAGCGCGCGGCATCTTCGACGATCTGGTCGTTCTGGACGCCAAGGGAGACGGAAACCGGGGTATTGTGATCGGCGACGATGTGATTATCGCACGCAATACGGTGGTGTCGTGCAAGGGCGGGGACATCGAGATCGGCAGCAATTCGAATATCAGTTTGAATTGCATGATTCATTCCGAAAAATCCGTCCGGATCGGTCCGCGGAACCTGTGGGCGGCTTACTGTTATATCATCGGGGGCGGCAGTCATGACTTCGAGCGGACGGATGTGCCGATCATCCAGCAGGGTTCGCATGTCGAAGGGATTGTGATGGACGAAGACATCTGGCTCGGGGCCGACGTCAAGATTCTCGATGGCTGCCACATCGGTCGAGGAGTCGTGATCGGTGCCGGGTCGCTCGTGACCAAGGACATTCCGGAATACAAGGTCGCCATCGGGTCGCCGGTACGGATCGTAAGGGATCGCACACGAAGTAACGGAAATGGACAAGAGCCTGCCGACCGGCCGGCGGCGGGGCAGGCATGACGCGATGGAGTAAGACCGCGATCAAGATCGGCTTCAGCAGTCTGCTGGCCGTGTATGTGTTTGTCTTCAGCGGAGTCGATATCCGGGCGGTGATCGGACATATCTCGTCCGCCGCCCCCGTCTGGGTGCTCGCGGCATCGTCTCTCCACATTACCGGTCTCATGCTGTCCGCCATGCGGTGGAAAGTGCTGCTCAAAGCCCAGGGAATCCATCAGAACATCTTCAGATTGTTCTCATATTATCTGGTCGGACACTTCTTCAACATGTTTCTGCCTTCTGCCGTCGGAGGCGATATCGTACGCATCTATGACACGAGCCGGGATCACGGATCGGCGGCAGAACCGTTCGCGGTGATTCTGGTCGAACGCATTTCCGGGCTCCTGACGCTCCTGCTCATGGCCGGTGTCGTCCTGATCCTGGATCTCGACATCGGCCTGGATCTCGAAACCCGCGTGCCGGGGCTCGATGTGGCAATCGGTGTGTTCATCGCTTTCATTTTCATGCTCCCGATCCTGTTCCATCCGCTCGTGGAAAGGATCGTTCTGTCGGTAATCCGGGGGCTTCCGGTGATCCGTAAAGCCGAATCGATCGCGATCAAGCTGTTTCGTGCGTTTCGAGTGTACAAAGGGCATCCGGGGCATCTCTTTCTGGCTGTTTCCATCGGTGTGCTGCTGCAGATCAACTATGTCATCCATTATTATCTGGTCGGCCGGTCGCTCGGGATCCATTCCGGTCTGGCGTTCTTTTTCGTGCTGATCCCCGTTCGATCCGTGGCGTTGATGATTCCGTTTTTCATCAACGGAATCGGGTTGCGCGAATTTTTCGATGCGACCGCATTCAATCTTGTTGGAGTCGATCGCAGCACAGCGGTGGCATTTGCCGAGTTAGCGTGGTTGATCCAGATCGGGTTCGCATTGTTCGGCGGCATCATGTATGTTGCGAGGCGCCGGAGAAGCCTCGGAGACAGCGCTCCGGGGAATGTTGAGCGGTGAGGAGAAAGAGAACCGGATGGAACGGGTATTGATCACGGGTGCGAGCGGATTTGTCGGGGGGCATCTTGCCGAGCAATTGGTTGCAGACGGTGTGTCCGTCAGAGCGCTCGTTCGCGATCCCTCGAAACTCCCGTCCGGCATCGCGACGCGCTGTGACATCGTTCAAGGGGATGTCCTCGACGAATCCCTCTTCCGGCGCGCTCTCGAAAATATCGATACGGTATTCCATCTCGCTGCAATCCTTGGCCCGTCACACCTCTCCATCGCACGTTATCGGTCCGTCAACGCTGGGTCGGTCGATATGCTGATGCGTCTGTCCCGTTCGATCCGAACAATCCGACGAATTGTGCTGGTCTCGACGGTAGGCGTTCTCGGACCGCTCAACCCCCGTGAAATCGCCTGTGAGGGGACCCCTCCCCGACCGGAAAACCGGTATGAAGTCACGAAACTGGAAGGCGAGGAAATCGCGCTGGCGGCGAGCCGGGACGGCCTTCCCGTCGTGATCGCTCGTCCTGCCTGGGTGTATGGCCCGTGCGATACGCGAACACTGAAACTGTTCCGGATGATTGCGAGGCGTCGATTCGCCATCGTCGGCTCCGCTCAGAACCGGCAGCATCCGATCTGGATCGGGGATCTGATCGAGGGGCTCGTGCGATGCGGCACGACTCCCGGAATCGAGGGGCGGGTCTATCATCTGGCTGGTCCTGAGATCATGACGGTCGAATCGCTGTGCGAACAGGTGGCGGAAGCAGCGGGTGTCCGGATTCCCCGCTTCAGAATCCCGCTGCGCGCGGTCCTGATTCCGGCGTACACCATCGAGTGGTTATTCAAACTGCTGGGAGGTGAACCGCCAGTCGATCATCGTAAAGTTGATTTCTTCAGGGTCAACAGGGCATATAGCATCGATCGTGCCCGAAAGGATCTCGGGTGGGAACCAACCACGCTTTTCCGGGACGGTATCGCCCGCACTCTTGCATGGTACAGGCAAAACGGAAAGCTGTGATGAATCGTGAGTGACAAGGAATTCTGAATCATGCATCGATCGAGGTTTCAATAACAATGAAAATACTGCTGATCATCCCGCCCGGCGGATACTATGCGGAACGATGGAGCGGAGGCGTGTTGATGCCGCCGCTCGGAATCGGATACGTTGCCGCATCGCTCGAAAACACCGCTCATGACGTTCGCCTGCTCGATGCCCACGTCGGAAGAATGACGGATCGTGACGTCCAATTGGTAGTTGAAACCGAAAAACCAGATGTGGTCGGCTTGACATTCACGACAGAAAACCGTTTTGAGGCATTTGCGACGGCTCGCGCCATCCGTGAGGCAGCGCCCGGGTGTCATCTGACAGCCGGAGGCCCTCATGTTTCACTCGCCGCTCAGGATACGCTCGAGGGGGTGTCCGTCTTCGATTCGGTGGTGGCAGGAGAAGGTGAGATCACGATGGTGGAGCTGGCGGAAGCGCTGTCGACCGGCCGTGAGCAAGATCTGAGCAAAGTCGGAGGCCTCGTGTACCGCGATTCAGACGGCATCATCCGGTCGAACCCAGGCCGCGAACGCATCATGGATCTCGATTCCATCCCCTTCCCAGCCCGCCACCTGTATCCTCCGATGTCGGAATATCATTTTCAGTTCGACGTACCGGGAAAGGGTATCCGGCAGTTCTCGAATCTGATGACCAGCCGCGGCTGTCCCTGCGCGTGCAATTTTTGCGCGACCCCGAAGGTGTGGGGTCGTCAGGTTCGGATGCGGTCGCCTGAGAACATCATGTCCGAGATCGATCTGATGGTGGAGCGGCATGGCGCGCAGGCGTTGTGGTTTTTCGACGATACGTTCAATTCGTCGCCCAACCGCGTCCGGAAGCTGTGTGCGATGATCCGTGACCGGCAATACGACCTTCCGTGGTTCTGTGAGGTTCGGGTCGATCAGATGTCAAAGGAATTACTGGCGGAAATGCGCGAGGCCGGCTGTTACACGATCGGGTTCGGGGTCGAATCCGGCTCGCAACGCATCCTCGATGATGTCGTCGGAAAGCACCTCAAGCTGGAAAAAGTGCATGAGTTGTATGAATGGTGCCGCGAGTTGGATGTGATTGCCAATCCATTTTTCATTCTGAGTCACCCGACCGAGACCTGGGAAGAGGCGCGATTGACGATCGATCTGATTCGTAAATTTAAGGAAGGCGCACAGGTGTCGATGGCGTTCATGCATGTTTATCCCGGCACGGAACTCGAACGTGAGGCCCGTCGGATCGGCACGCTGCCATCGGATTTCAAATGGCATCAGGATGGCCGGACAGACGTGAAAACCCTCCCGTCGGCTCAAGGGAATGTCCCGATTTTCCTGGATAAACTGTCCTGGTCGCAGGTGTCGGATCTCTTGTTCGAGTGGGCCGAGATGCAGCATTATTCGGTTTGGAGGAAAATCCCCAAAGTGCTCCGATCCATCCGCTCGATCGATGATGTCAAACGGTATGGCATCATGGGTTGGCGTTATCTGCGGAGACGGCTTTCTCTGTGACGCGACAGGGAACCGGGGCTTCATTGTAAACAGTTCTCCGTTCCATTATTCTCAAAGATATGCATCTCGATAATCTCTCCGGAATGCAGATCCGCGAATATCGTGTGATCGAAAAACTCGGTCAGGGCGGAATGGCGACGGTGTTCAAGGTCGAGCATGTCTTGTTGCGCACGTTTCGCGCGATGAAGGTGATCCGACCGGTCAAGAACCAAGATGCGCAGTATGTTCTGCGTTTCGAGCGCGAAGCTCGTGTACTTGTCAGCCTCGACCACATCAACCTTGTGCGCGTCTATGATTTTTTTCAAGAAGAGGGGTGCCTGTTCCTGATCATGGAATATGTGCCCGGTGAGAGCATGGAGGTGCGGCTGCGAAGAACACATGTGTTTTCGGCACGTGATGTGATCGAGATTCTCTCGCAGGCCTGCGAAGGCTTGCATGTCGCTCATCAAGCCGGCATCGTGCATCGCGATCTGGCGCCGGACAATCTCCTGATCATGCCGCTTTCCGATGGGTGTGAACGAATCAAGGTCATTGATTTCGGCATTGCAAAGGATGTGACTGAGAGTCAGACGGATGGGCTGACCGTGATGGGCAAATTTGTCGGTAAACTGGCGTATTGTTCACCGGAACAGGCTGCCGGAAACGCGCTGGATCAACGCAGCGACATCTATTCATTGGGCTTGGTCGCCCATCGAGCCTTGACGGGACGCATCCCGTTCCATCCCAAATCCCCGTTCGAAGCACTCGCCCTGAGGCAGGTTCAGGATGCGCCGACGCTGTCGGAAAGCCGACCGGATGGACGATTCCCGGACAGGTTGGAGGCAGCCGTGGCGCGAGCGCTCAAGCGAGATCCTCGTGAACGGTTTCAGCGTGTGCTGGAGTTCCGGGATGCACTGCGCGATGTCATGGGTGAATGTGAGGCGGCGAACGAAGACACTCAGTTTCGTACCACATCGAAAGCGGCGAAACAGATTCCTGGATCAGAGTCGCTGTCCGACCGGATCGAGCCCGACGGGACTGACGATCGGACAATCGAGGGGCAACGCGCCGCCGTTCCGATCGAAGTGGATCTGGATCGCCTGGAGACCTCGGTTCGCGATTTCCCCTGGGGTATCTTCATTGTGATTGCTCTGGCTGTTGCCGCATTCGTAATCGGCTGGTATCAAATCTCACACTACGGGAAGCAGGCGCCGACGATGCCGATACCGCCGACGATTTCTGTTTCGTCGCCGACTCATACGATGACGCCTGAAGACACCGAGACACCCTTGCCGACGATGATGGATACTCCGACCATGACCCCGGAGCCCCTCCCGGAAACCCTTCCCATCCAGACTCAATCTCCCGTCAACACTCGACCAGAACCGACGACCGCCGACTCAGACCGAACTCTTGCGATCGTGAAGGCAACCGCTGAGGCTGAAAAAGCCCGCTGGGTCTCTGCTCCCACAGACGTGCCGTTGGCGCGGATCGCGCACGGCGCGGTCGTGATCGGCAGTGATCCCGATGAACCCGGGAGGCGCGATGACGAATCGGTTTGGGCGGTTGGAATCAGCAGGGATTATCAGGTATCTGTCACCGAAGTGACTCAGGCCCAGTATCTTGCGGTCATGGGCCACAATCCCAGCCGGAATAAAGGGCCGGATTATCCCGTCGAGAGTGTCACGTGGTTCGATGCGCTCCGGTTCTGCAATGCGCTGTCGATCAAGCAGGGGATCAAGCCGGCCTATGAGATCACGAAGGATGGAGATAGCATCGAGGTGAGCTGGCTGCCGAATTCCAGCGGATACCGTCTGCCGACCGAGGCGGAATGGGAAACGGCGGCGCGTGCCGGCAGAAAGACGCCATTTACGGTCGGGGGCAGGCTCACACAGGGGCACGCGAATTTCGACAATCCTTCCGGAATTAAAACAGTGCGCTGTTACGAACCGAATGCGGCCGGGATATATGATGTCGAAGGGAACGTGCGGGAATGGTGTTGGGACGGGTATGGCGAATATGGAACCGAGCCAGTGACCGATCCGTCGGGACAAGCGGCTTCATCGCGGAGAGTGGTGCGGGGCGGGAGTTTCCGAACGAAGATGGAGGGATGCCGGCTGGCGGGGCGGGATTCCGAGGAGGCGGGGAAACGTTCCGACGACATCGGATTCCGGGTGGTGCGGAACCCGTGAACGAATCCGGCAGACAGAGCGCTTGCTGTTAGTATCGGAATATAGTAGAATTAACTGTTAACGCTCTGATCGCCCTTTCGATCAAAGCGACGGCGGAATTTCCGCAACGTGTTGATTTTTAAGAATATCGGGTGCCTGCGAAGCGTTCATCAACAGGGATGAGCGGTCGGAGGTAGGATTTGAAAAGGAGGAGTTATGAACAAATGGACGTTCCTGGCGATGCTGCTCGCGGTCGTCGCATCGATCGGATCGGTGCGTGCCGACATCATCGCGGGGTGGGATTTTGAAGATCAGAATCTGAGTGTTGATCAGACCACTCCGAACAACCTGGACAATGTGATCACGACGACATCGACCGCCACGGTGGTTTACTCGGCGGGCGCCGGCGGGAGTCTTTACGCCGCTTCGTGGTCCGACATGGCTAATCTGAATTTGAGTTACATCGAGGTGCCGGTCGATACGACGGGATACAGCAATATTGCGTTCATCTTCAGCGCGCGTACCTCGAATACCGCATCCAAGTACTGGAAAGTGCAGTATTCCTCGACAGGATCAGCCGGTCCTTTCACAGATGCCACACAGATCATCGAACAACAGAGCACTGCCTGGACGCTCAATAACGTCTTTGATCTCTCAACCGTCACCGATCTCAATGACAACGCCGACGTCGTGTTCCGCATCGTGGCGACCGACAGCACCGGAACGGGCAGCGGGACCTGGGTTCAGGCCGATGGCGAAGGCGCACCGGCATCCACCGGCACCTTCCGTATCGATGACGTCAAGATCCAGAACGATGTGACTGTTCCTCCGACCAGCACGCCGGCCCTGACCAACACGCCCGGCCCGCCGACCAATACTCCCGGCCCGCCCACCGCGACACCGACCGGTCCGACTCCGACGCCTCCTCCGGTGACCGCGATCAAGATCAACGAAATCTACATCAATCCTCCCGGAACGGACATCGGCTGTTATGTTGAGCTGTATTTCCCCGGCGGATCGAGTCTTGATGGGTATACACTCGTCGGCGTCAACGGCAATGACGGCGCGGACTACGGTTCGATCAGCCTGTCCGGACAGTCGATCCCGGCGGACGGGTACTTTGTCATCGCTCAGGACACCAACGTCGCGAACGCCGATCTGATAGATGTTCTGGCCAACTATCAGAACGGGCCGGACAGCATTCAGCTTCGACAGGGCGCAACGGTCATCGATGCGATCGGATACGGCGATTTTACCGGCGGAACGTTCTTCGCGGGAGAAGGCACGGCAGCTCCGGCATACTTCACGGGAGAGCAATCGCATTCGCGTCTGCCGGATGGCTTCGATACAAATGACAACGTGGTCGACTTCCAGGCCGGTCAGCTCACTCCGGGATCTGCGAATCTTCCCGGCGGCGGCAGCGACACGCCTACTCCGGGAGCTACCGCGACCGTGCCGACTCCGACTCCAACCGGGCCGACCCCAACGCCTCCCCCGGTCTACAACATTAAAATCAACGAAGTGCATGTCAATCCGGACGGCGCTGATGTGGGATGCTACGTCGAACTCTACATGCCGACCGGCACGACCGTCAGTCTGGACGGTTACTATCTGGTCGGTGTGAACGGTTTCGACGGCATCGATTATCAGGCCATCCCGCTCACCGGAACGATCGGCCCCGGACAGTACTTCGTCGTGGCACAGGATACGTCCGTGCCCAATGCCTCGATGATCGATGAAAATGTCAATTTCCAGAATGGTCCGGATAATATTCAGCTCCGTGCCGGTATGAGCACGGTGGTGGATGCGATCGGATATGGGACATTCCTTCCGACCGATACATTCGTCGGTGAGGGGACGCCGGTTCCGTATGCGAATCCCACCGGCAATCTCTCGCTGTCGAGACTTCCAAACGGTACCGATACGGAGAACAACTCGGTCGATTTCCAGAACGGCGAACTGACCGCGGGTGCCTCGAACGTTGCAGCCGGCGCCGCCACACCGACTCCGGGACCGTCGACTCCGACCGCAACTCCGACCCGGACTGCAACCCCCACCTTTACTCCGCTTCCACCGACCCCCACACCCACGACGCCTCCAGGCAGCCCGACCTATACGGCAGTTCCGACGAACACTCCGACGAATACCCCGACAACGCCACCGACGCACTCACCTACACCGACGAGCACAAGCGGCGGGCCGACGCATACACCTGCTCCCACAGAGACCCCCGATCCCTGCACGACACTCGGCGTCACACTCGAAATGCCGTCTCACATGTTCCATCCCGGCGATCCGTGCTATCTGAAGGCATTCGTCTGCAATCCGAACGCGGATACTTACAACCAGGTTCCGGTCTTCGTGATTCTCGAGGTCGGCGGGCAGTATTTCTTCGCGCCGAGCTTCACGAGCTTCGACCATTACACATTAAATGTGACACCGGGGATGCACCAACTCGATCCGCTCCCCCTATTCACATGGCCCTCGGGTGTCGGTTCCGCCGATGGCTTGACCTTCTATGGTGCGATGACGGATCAGGCGATCACGACTCTCTTCGGAGAATTGGATACCTGGACATTCGGATGGGCCGAGTAGGACACGATCGGGCCAGATAAGACTCTATGATTTCACTGCGGGCATCGATTTGATCGATGCCCGTTGTGTTTACATGTGTGACTAAGAATCTGCGGGATGCTTGCCAGTGAGATCGAACAGAATGACCGAAACACCGATGAAGCTACGTTCTTCGATTTTTTCGTATCGGGTCTCCAGCCATTCCAGGACTTTCTTGTTGTGTTGCGTGTAAAAATCGACACATCCGTCCAGTTCGAAACACCAGTCAGTTTTGTAGACCCAAAGTCGTTGATGCGAATCGAGCCATTCAGGGGCCAGGTTTGTGGAGCGCACTTCGGGGTACTGCTGCACGATATCGTCGAGATTGAATTTGTGGATCAAATCCTTCCGATACTCGTCGTCGATGTCGAGGAAGTATGCGGGAGGAAACTGATTGAGATACACGAGATAGTACCAGACGGGAAACGTGCCACTTTCACAGGTTGTTCCGATGATATCTCCGGGCAGGAATTGTGTATCGATCCATCGGGATGCTTCACGAAATTCCTTCCGGGGCTGTATCTGCGAACGCATGCCGCTTTTGTAATCGTTCCGATAATGGTAACTCAGCGTGAAGGCGTGAATCATGGTCAGAGCGGACAAAACGAAGATGGTGAGTTTTCGTGACCCAAACCTGTTGATTCCGTGTGCAATCGCAATCAGAAATGGCGCGAGAGCGAAGATGGTGTATCGAGGGACGAAGATGCAGGTCGGAAGAAGCAGCGATGTGAGCAAGGCGAGGCTGACAGGAATGATTCCTGCTGCGATCAGATAGTGTTGAAGAACAGGCTTCTGCCGGTCCAGGATTCCGAACAGCGCCGCCGAAGCACAGGCGAGACCTACTGTGATGTAGACGATACGGGAGGCTTCATACCCTGAGCTGTACACCGACACAAGCTCCCAAACCGTTCGGATTGACACCGGCGGACACCAGAATGTCGCGGTGATGATCCCTTTTGAAAGTGTGAAGAAACGGGCCAGGTAAGGAGCAAAAAAGAGAGACAGAAGGGTGCCAGCCAGCAGACTTCGCTTCACTGCGATTTTGAAGGGCAAAAACAGAAACAGGCCTAGGATCTGTCCGGCGAGAAAGAACAGAGAATAGTAATGGGTGTAAAGAAAGGCGGTGTCAACGAGGATCCAGCCGGCGAGATCAATAGAAGAACCAGATTCAGTCCAGCGTACGAAAAACAGCCAGGAAAGCACGGCAAGCAGCAGCGCGAGAGAATACATCCGGAGTTCCCTGGAGTAATAAACAGCAAACGGCGATACCGATAGCAGTAAAGAAGCAGTCAATGCGGTTCGATGCGTCGAGATGTGTAAGGTGAGAAAGTACAGAGCGGGGATTGCTGCAACTCCGAATATTACCGGTAATGTCCGGAGCCCGAATTCGGAAGTAAAAAACAGGAGCCATAGGTTTAGAAAGACATGAAAGAAAGGCGGATGAAACGACCGACCAACCACACTGCTGTAAATGGATTCGGTTTCATCCATCCAGAACGAATAATCGCCGAGGCGATACAGTCTGAGTCCGATTGCCACTGTTGTGATAACCGCAAGGAGTACAAGGGAACGTCGATATAAAGGAATCGATCTGTGGTTCATTTCTGGTTATTGGAGGAAAAACTTCCCTGGACGAGATACTTCCAGAATTTCCGGAGTGATTTCAGTGTTCGTACGGCCTCGTCCGGCCTGGTCAGGATCTGCCGGAGCTTAAAGAGGATGTATCGCGGTCTGAGATAGAACTCGCGCCTCGCCCGGTCACAAAAGGCAACCAGTTGTGTATGACTGAGTTCCGGGCGATTGACGACGCAGTTGTGAAGACCTTCCGGTGTCAGCCAGCATGAGAAATCGTTTGTTGCCAGATAACCACTCGACCGCGCCCATTCAAATGCTTCCGTTCCCGGATAGACCATCAGCGGGAAAAACTGGGCGGTATCGGTATTCAATTCCTTGGCAAACGCCAGTGTGGCCTCGAGAGTTTCTTCGGTTTCCTCGGGGAGTCCGACGAGATAACACCCGTGTACCATGATTCCCGCACGCTTCGCGTCCCGGACAAACCGTCGGCTCTGTTCGAGGGTCAGTTTCTTGTTCATCCGATCCAGGATCGTCTGACTGCCGCTTTCGAATCCGACACACAACAGGCGGCATCCTCCCTTTTTCAACCATTTCAGCGTTTCAAAATCGACATCAGCCCGCGAATTCGCAGTGAACCCGATACGAATCCCGCGTTCGATTTTTCGTCGCATCAATGCCTGGCAACGGACCGCGTCCAGCGTCATCGCATCATCCTCGATGAAAAGCTCGCGAACCCCCTCAAAATGAGTCTCGACGAATTCCCATTCATCCAGAACCTTCTCGATGTCCCGGAACCGCACCCGTCTGCCGGTCAGGTTCTGCGGATAGACGCAGTAAATGCAGTGATGCAGGCATCCCCGGCTGGTGATGAGCGTGACTTCGGGGTATCGGGCGATCGAGTAGAAATAATCCTTGAAATTCAGAAATTTTCGATAGACTTCCGCCACCATCGGCAGGTCATCGAGCTGTTCGTTGAGGGGGCGAGGAGCCGTGCGGATGATGTCGGAACCGAGGCGGAAAGCGAGTCCCGGAATGGTGCGCCAGCGGTCCCGAGGGTCGTGCAGGTGTCCGGCCAGTTCGCAGAGTGTCAGCTCATATTCGCCGATGACGACCGCATCCGCGGACGCATTCCCGCGGAGAGTCTCCTCTGGAACAGCCGAAACATGCACGCCAACGAACACCGTGATCGTGTCCGGGCATGCTGTCTTGCACGCAGCTCCGACGGCCAGATCGTTCGCGATGCTCGGGGTCGATGTCGCGATCACGATCAGATCGGGTTTGCTCCGCTCGACATGTTCCGCGACATGCCCGTGCGTCCAGTTCCGGGGCACGGCATCGATCAGTTCGACGTCGTGGCCATCTTGGATCAGAGCGCCGGCGGCGTAAGCGAGCCACATCGGGTAGTAGATTGTTCCGCTCTTGGTGACGGCCGGTGAGCGTTGTTCGCGTGAGAACTGCTGGAGGAACGGTGGGTTGAGACACAGAACTTTCACTTGGCACCTCGCAAATCCAGCGTCAACCTATCGTGAACGCGGCCGTCTGTCAAAAAAAAGTGGAACCTTCTCCAGTTGTCCGGCGTTTCTTAGATAGCAACCTCATGGAAGCCCCCCAGCTTCCAGAAATCCTCCTCAAAGTTTCCCTCTCATTGTCCTGCCAGACATCAGGCTCCCCGAACCGGGGAGCCTGACCCTCCTTGTAGGCTGTCCGCTTGTGCGCCTGAATTGACAGGGTCGCGCGAATTTCGTTTACTGTTCCCGGCGCCACCCATCGTTGCCCGCATGACACCAGAAAAAGGAGTCCGCGAATCGCAAAACCGGACCTCTGAGGAGACAAACCCATGCTGACATTGCTCAGACACGCGAATGTTTTTACGCCGGAATCGATCGGAATCAAAGATGTTCTGCTCGGGGGCGGCCGCATCCTGTCGATAGCCGATGAGGTGCCGGACACCTTTCCCGGTATGGAGATCGTGGACTGCACCGGAAAGACGCTCGTTCCGGGCCTGATCGATGCCCATGTACATATTGCGGGCGCTGGCGGAGAGGGCGGTCCGGCCACACGCACCCCCGAAATGACACTCGGAAGTTTTATCGACGCCGGAGTGACAACCGTCATCGGCATGATGGGCACAGACGGCATCACACGCCATGCAGACGCGGTACTTCAGAAAGCCCGGGCGCTCACGGATGAGGGGATCTCTGTCTATATGCTCACCGGCTCCTACCAGATTCCGACACCGTCTCTGACGGGAGATGTGATGAAGGATATTGTGTATGTACCCGAAGTGCTCGGTGTCGGGGAGGTGGCAATTTCAGATCACCGCAGTTCCGCGCCTCTGCCGCATGAACTCGTACGGCTCGCCAAACAGGTTCGAGTCGCCGGAATGATCGCCGGAAAACCTGGTGTCCTGTGTCTGCATCTCGGAGATGCTCCCGGTGCATTCGAACCGATCTTCTCCGCCGTGAAACTCGATCCCGTTCCGCTTAAACACTTCCTTCCGACACATTGCAACCGAAGCAGGGACGTGTTTGAGCACGCCATCGAGTATGCCCGGTCAGGAGGCTGGGTTGATTTTACGACCAGCGCATATCCGTTTTACCCCGACGAAGAGGTCAAGCCATCCCGGGCCTTCAGCGAGATGCTTCGGGAGGGCATTCCCGTTACGCGTATGACGTTCAGCTCGGATGCTGGCGGCAGTTTACCCGATTTCGATTCCGAAGGAAGACTCAGGGGACTTCAGGTCGGCGTGTCCAGATCGATCTTGACCGAACTTCAGGATCTGGTCGTCCAGGAATCTCATTCACTTTCAATCGCATTGATGCCCGTGACGCGGGTCCCCGCAGACTTGTTCGGATTGAAAACAAAAGGTCGCATCGAAACGGGAGCAGATGCCGATCTGCTGGTTCTGGATACGTCACTGGAGATCGTTCATCTGTTTTCCCGGGGGCAGATGATGGTGCGGGACGGTAAACGGATGGTTTTCGGACGATTCGAGCGTCACCCGGATGTCACTTGAATTTCATTCGGATTCTTGAGTATAGTAGAACGAGTGAAAGGGAAGGATATGGTCAGATTCACATGCGGACATTGCGGAAAACCGTATGAGTTCAAATTGCTACCCATTCCTGACGAGGGCGCTCAGTTTCAGTGTGCGGAGTGCGGAAAAACCTCCAGACTCATCAATCTGAATGGAAAAGTGGTTTGCGAGCCGGAGGATGACCAGGATGCCGGACACCAGTCCGCGACGCTCGAAATGGCCGACAGTTTCCGATCCGCGCTGGATGACGAGTTGTCAACGGATGAACTGGAATCCCGCCTTCAGGGCATGTATCCGGATATGCCGTTTGAAATGGAGATCGTGATCGGGGTGATCGAAGGCCCCGACAAAGGAACGACTTATCCGCTCAGGGTGCCAATCGCGTCGATCGGGCGTATGGGATGCGACATCACTCTGAATGATGGTGAGATATCGTCCGAGCATTGCCAGATTGAAATTTACGGTAATCACATGACGATTCTGCGCGATCTTCAGAGTACCGGCGGGACATACCGCAACGGCATCCCGACCACACTGACCTGTTTGCGCCCCGGAGATCGCATTCTGATCGGCAAAACGACGCTGGTCTATATTCAAAATCCGAAACGGAGCTGATAGAAAGCGGTTTGCCGTCAGGGCATGACCTTGCACGCATCGACCGGGCAAACCTTTGCGCATTTTCCGCATGCAATGCACAATCCGGGATCGATCTCGTATATGGATCCTTCCGAAATCGCATGAGTCGGGCATTCCGGCTGACATGTCCCACAGGCGATGCATTCCTTGGTAATGATATAGGGCACCCGGTCCGCGGGGATCTTGCCTTCCGCTTTCAATGCTTCAGCGTGAACCCGGGCGATTTTCTGATTCCATTCAGCCCGAAGTGATTTGATGGTCATTCGGAGTTCGTACAGTGAATTGCGAATCTCATCGATATCATCATTATGATAACGGGTGGTGGAGCGGCTTTTCAGTGCGATCACCAGTGCGATGACCGCGATAGCGAGACTGAGATAGATCATGGGAATGACCTCCTTCCGTGGCCGCAGATTAGAGCGAATATATATTTGAGTCAAGAGCCGCTCTGGGACATAATGACACGTGCGACGGAGGTTCTCTCGAATGGCCGATGCCGGTTCCATGCGATTTTCTTCCATCCACGGTGTGATCGCCGGCGGATTGGCGATCGGCTGCGCCCGAGGCATCATCGAGGGGATCTCGCTATACGTTTCACACCCGGTCCGACTCCCGGTCGACTCCCTGATCCGACTATGCTTCCAGACAACGGTTCTCTACGCTGTCGTCATCGCATGCATCGGAACGCTTCTTGTCACAATATTCCGCCGCACAGGACTGCTTCCTGAACGCGGCCGGTGGCTCTGGCCGCTCCTGTTTCTCGTTCCAATCGTCCTGATCGATCTCAATGGCTGGACTCACCGCCAACAGACCGCGTTTCGGGAATCGGTCTTACCGATGAGTCCTTCCCGGACGGACTATCCGGATATCCTCCTCTTCACGCTCGATACCTGTCGCGCTGATCGGTTGGGCTGTTACGGATATCCGACGGGATCCACGCCGATGATCGATGCGCTTTCGCGTCGGGCGACGGTTTTCGTCGATGCCATCACGACGATACCGGTGACGACCAGTGCGCATGCGACGATCATGACCGGATTAGAGCCTATGACGCATGGAAGCCGCTTCAATGCGGTTCCCATCCATCGACGCTTTAAGACGCTCGCCGAGCGGTTGCAAGATGAGGGGTATCGGACCGGCGCATTCATCGGCGCGTTCCCTGTGGCTGCGGAGGTGTCCGGGTTGGATCAGGGGTTCCATGTTTACGAGCAGACTCTGACGCCGCAGTATCTGCATCCCCTGTTGTATCAATCGACGCTGCTCGCCCCGTTACGCTCAATCGGGCGCTTTCGTCCCGCCGAACGTCGTGCGGCGCAGATCGAGCCATGGGTCGATGCCTGGTGGCGCACGCTTCCTCCGGATGCACCTCGGTTCACATGGCTGCATTACTACGATCCGCACGCACCGTACGATCCTCCCAAGAATTGGCGACGCTACTTCACGGGGGATTCGAGCGTTCGCACCACTTCGATCTGGCGGATCCATTCAATGAACCATGAAGCACCTCCGACAGAAGATGAAATCCGGACGAATCTTGCGTTGTATGACGGAGAGATCGCTCAGACAGATCGCGCCATCAGCAGGATTCTCAATGTACTCGCATCCGCAGGCCGTCTGGACCGGACCTGGATCGTCATTCTGGCCGATCACGGTGAGAGTCTGGACGAACACGAGTATTACTTTTCACATGGCGACAACACGTTCGAGCCGTCTTTGCGGATCCCGTTTCTGATCGTGCAACCGCTCTTTGCATCCAGGATAACGCAGGATGCGAGAGGTTTGACCGGAGGATTGATGGCGGAGCTTGCAGGGAATGCCGATCTGGTCCCGACCCTTCTGGGAGTGCTCGGAATATCGACCCCGGAGATGACGGACGGCCGGAACCTGATCAAAGACGACGGGAAAGATCTCTCGGACAGACTGTTGATCTGTGAATCTGGTTCAGGGGTTTACACTGAAGCGCATCGAGTCTCAGCGGAAAAAATCAGTCGGAAGGAGCGGACAGTGCGAACCGAACGGATGAAGCTGATCCGATCTGCCGATGGGCGCTCATCTGCTTTTGATCTCGACGATGACCCTCGTGAGCTTCGGCCGATCGACGGCACGCAGGATCCGCACGTGATCCGGCTTGGAGAGATATTGGATACGGCCATTGCGCGGGATCTGGAAGATCCGCGATACCAGACGATGTCGCGGGATCAGGAAACAGTTGATCAATTACGCGAACTGGGATATGTGGAGTGACCATGAAAGTCCTCTTCGTCAAGCCCTGCTGGAATTATCCGATCGACAAGGGCGATTCAACTTACAATCGCAACTGGCCACCGTTGTCGCTGTTGAATTGTGCCGCTCTGGTCCGGCGTGAAGGGATCGATGTTGAGGTCGTGGATGCCGCGGCTGAGCGTTTATCGCCCGAGGCTGTCGCACTGAGGGCCGCGGAATGTGACAAGGTATTTATCACTTCCGCAAGTCTCGATCGGTGGCAATGCCCGAACATCGTGATCGATCCGTTTCTAAAAACCGTGTTCGCTCTGAAGAAGGTCTGTCGCGAGGTGTATGTCATGGGAACGCACGGCACGGTGCGCCCCCGCGAGATACTCGATGCAACCGGCGTCACGGCGGTCATTGTCGGCGAACCGGAAGAGGCGGTTCTGTCGATTTGTCGGGGAATAACGCTCGGTTTGTTGCAGGGGGTGGCTTATGAGCAGGATGGTCGGTTTTGTTTGATACCCCAGCAGCACGATCTCGACCTGACGGCCCTCCCGATCCCCGCATACGATCTGATTGACCTGAAGCAGTATCGATATGAGGTTCTGGGTGAGCGTTTTGCGTTGATCGAGGCATCGAGAGGATGTCCATTCAACTGTATTTTCTGTGTCAAATCGATGTATGGCAGCGCATATCGGTGCAAAACCATCGAGCAGGTCATAAGGGAAATCGATTATGTCATCGATGTCGCTCGTGCGCAGACCATCTATTTCATCGATCTCGAGTTCACCGTCAATCGCGACATGGTGAAAGCGGTTTGTGACCACTTCATCCGGAAGAAGTCGGGGGTTGAGTGGTGCTGCCAGACACGGACGGATTCAGTCGATGAGACGATGCTGGCGATGATGAAAGAGGCCGGCTGCCGAATCGTGCATTTCGGTGTTGAAACAGGTTCCGAGCGGATTCGGGCGAATCTGAAGAAGGGGATCACGAGGGAGCAGATCGAAAATGGTTTGAGAATGACACGGGTGGCGGGATTGCAGACGGTTTGCTTCTTCATGTTCGGGTTACCCGGGGAAACGATAGCGGACATGGAGGAAACGATTCGATTTGCCAAGAAACTGAACCCGACCTATGCGTCGTTTCATATCGCGTTACCTTACCCGGGGACCGAGTTTCATGAGATGGCGCGGGAAAACATCGGGACGGAGTTGTTTCCAAAGGCGTATACGGGCGAGGTATGTTATGATGATTTGATTCGCGTCGCGAGACGTGCGTTTCGGTCTTATTATCTGAGGCCGAGATACATTGCGGGTCGGATGAAGGATCGTGATTTCAGAACATTTTACAGGCAGGCCCGTTTTTTTATTTCGTATCTGATTCATCGATTATGGAGTTAATGTAATGGCCGAATCGGAAGGATATTTTAAAACAAGGATGAGTTTTGAACCGAGGCGGGATGCGATCTGGAAACCCGTCGTCCGGTATCTCGAACGCTATATCCCCGGCGAGTCCCGAATTCTCGAACTGGGCGCCGGATACTGTTCATTCATCAATGAAGTTCATGCGGGGGAAAAGCATGCGCTGGACTCGTCGGATATCATTCGCCAGTATGCGGCGGAGTCGGTACGAATCCATGTGTGCGACTGCGCACAACTCCGTCCTGTTGAAACAGCGTATTTCGATGTGGTTTTTTCAAGTTTTCTGTTTGAACACCTCACCCGCGACCATCTGGACCGCTTGATGCGCGAGCTGCGTCGAATCATTAAACCGGGAGGACTCATCATCACTCTCCTCCCAAATTACAAGTATATCTATCGTCATTACTTCGACGACTACACGCATGTTCAGGTATTCAGTCATCTGAGCTTCTCAGATTATCTGACGGCGCAGGGTTTCGACGTGACGCGGGTTGAGGGACGCTTTCTGCCGTTTTCGTTCAAGTCGCGACTTCCCAAATCGGCGTTCCTGACCGCTCTGTATCTCCGATCACCATGGAAACCCTTTGCCGGCAATATGCTCGTGATCGCCAGGAATCCGGACACACCAGCGGAACGCGCACCGGTTGTGCGCGAGCAATCACGGCGGCGTGAGCCTCCGCCGCGTTCGCCACGCCCGTTTCTGGACGAACCAGTCGCTCCTGTGTCGATTCTCAAGGATCAGAAAACAATGACCGATCGAAACGAGCATGGATACCGGCAGACGTCGAGATCCGGTCGGTATCCCGTCCGACGAGATCCGCCGAGGCATGTTCCGGCATCGGACACCGCGCGCGAACATCGGCCCGGAGGCACTCCAAATCCACCCCGAAGGGATCTTCCTCAACGTCGCCCGGACATCCCATCCAAACACGGCCCAGACGGATCCGGGCTCCGAAGGCCGCGCCGCGAAGCGCCGCGTCCGCCCGAAATCAAAGAGCCCCAGCAAGGCACTTCTTTCCCGAAACCGGAATACATCCCCCGCCCGGATGTGAAACCCCGACCCGAAAACACCGACGAAAAATCGCTCGTTTGAGGGGATTCAAAGCGTATAGCCCAGAACTCTGAGCTGCTCTTTCATGTCCGATGGAATCTCATCCGCGATCCGCGGGGCGATCCGGTCGTCATCGCCGATGGTGCGGACAATCGTCGATCGCAGCATGGCGCCTCGAATCGGATGATCGGCAAGACAATTCGTGCGTTCCAATGGATCCGACTCGCGATCATACAGAGTCTCGGCAGGATAATACCCCGCTCGGATGTATTGGAACCGCCCATCCGTAGAAGCGATGTCGCAGATCGGATATCCCGTGCTTCTCTGGATGATGCATGGGATCCGTTCTTGCTCAGGATGACGACTCCGGACATAGCGCTTCATCAACAAACCCGATGCGAGATGAGAAACAAATCCGATCTGATTGAGATCCGTATCGTGTATAATCAGAGGAATCCCCGTCATATCATGAAACACTGTCGTATTGTGACCGTAACGACCATGCCGGCCGAACGATTCACCATGGTCGGACAGAAAGATGATTCGTAGTGGAAGTTCCGGGTGGAGCAGATTTCGGGTGGAGCGGGCCATCCGTTCGAGGCACCGATCGGCCTGAGCGATCTGTGCTTTGTATAGTCGGCGGATGGCCATGTTCTGTTCCGGACTGATTTGAGCGGGATTCCGATCGGCAAAGTCCAGATAGTCCGCTGTCCCATACTCAAGAGGAGGACGGTCGAAACAGGCATGGAAGCGGGGATCGGGATGATAGGGTGCGTGTGGTTCCCGTATGTGAACATAGATAAAAAAGGGTTTCTTGTTTGCGATCCTCGGCAATTCTCCCAATACGGCATCGACCACCTCTGCGGAATTGATATGCTGCGTGTCCCTGTTCTGGAAAAGTTCATGAAATTCGTTGAACCCACGATCGAATCCATACTTGCGCGACACGGTCGGCATAGAAGAAAATGCAACGGTATAATAGCCCCTCCGTTGCAGGTCTTCCCCGATCAATCCGACATCATCCGAAATCCGGTCGGTCAAAATCCGGACCCCATGCCGATTGAATTGTTCGCCTGACAGGAGAGCGGCCGTCGATGATATGGTATACGGTGCGGGGGCCACACCATTCATGAACTGGCGGCTTCTCTGAGCGATCCGATCGATCCATGGGGTGAGGGAATCGGGGCATCCGTAAGCTCCGAGTTCTTCCGGTGTGCATGCATCGAGGATCATCAGAAGAATCGAGCCGGCAAAAGTGGGTGGGCAGGTGTCTTGCGTGTTCCCGACGGGAGGGTTAGAGCTGCGGCCCGCGAGATCCAGATCGACGGTTCCTGTATTGACGACAGCCACGCGTGTCAGTTCGTTCGAAGCGATCGTGATGGATCGGGAAACACCCGCCATGCCGGGATGCACAACCATGGGATGTGAATCTTCGGATCGGTCGGTTTCCATTCTGATTTCGGCAAGGCCGTTATGCTTCAGGCAGGATAGGAGGTCGATGGTCACACGCGTCCCGGCTGAATCCTCGAAGAAAAATTCAGCGGCTGCGCCGGGAGCGATGCGTCGATAGCCCGGTCGAGCCTCTTGTGCAGTGGACTGCGAGTTGTTTCCCGGCAGGTCGAGTCGCACTTTGTGCAGGCAGAGCCCGAGCGTTCTGGTATCCGGACTCAGCCCGAGATCGGTAGGCCGGTCGAGCCGCGAACTGCTGAATGTCAGCACGTTCCAGCCGCGAAAGAGCGCATCGCGGGGCAGATCCACCGAATACTCGGTGAAGTCTTTCGACAATCCGACCGATCCGAGAACATGTGTTCCGGCTGACACGGAGATTTCCAGCGGCGGTACGAGGCCCGGCAGCGATTTAGCAGAGAAGACAAGCCGAATGTCTCGCGGTTCGATCACCTCGAACAAGACCCGTGCGTCTCGATCGGTGCTCCAGGCTCCGCTTCGGTCCGGTCGATCCCAGCCACGCCGGAAAAAATGATCGAACTCCTCGGAGATGATCGGTGAAATACTCCGAGTCGGATTCCGGATCGAGCCGCTGAATCGATCGTCAAATAGATCCGCGAATTGACGTGCGTTGAAACCGGTGCATGACACGATCATCGTGGCGAGGAAGAGGAGGGTCACGATAGGGACCGGGAGGAAAGAGCGGCGCATCACGCGGGATTATCCGGCGCCGGGGAACAGTTTCAGGACCTCCGATGCGGATTGGATTCGCAGCTCCGGCGATTTCTGAATAAGTTTGACGATCAGCGAGTCGAGCCAGCTCGGGAGATCCTTGCGCAAGGTGTTCGGAGGAGGGGGCATCAGATCGAGTTGTTTGTCGAGTATTTCGTCGAGGGTGTCGCCGGCGAAAGGCAGGATGCCCGTCGCCATCTCATAGAACGTCACTCCGAGCGAATACAAGTCAGAACGAATGCTTGCCCGGTGTCCCGTGATCTGCTCCGGTGCGATGTATTCCGGAGTGCCGAGAACAGAATCGGTATCATGCTTCTGCCTGACACCCATGGCTTGCGAGATGCCGAAATCGACCAGTGTGGCATGCCCTCTGTGGTTCAGAAAGATATTGTGTGGCTTGATATCGGCATGAATGATCCCCTGATCGTGGCTGTGAACCAGCGCGGACAAGATTTGCCGCGCAATTGACAGGATCAGGGGGAGGGGCATGGGGCCTTCTCGCTGGATCCTGCTCTTGAGTTCCTCGCCTTCCAGGTATTCCATCGAGATGAACCAGAGATTTCCGGCACGATTGAGATCATAAATTTTGATGATGCTAGGATGGCTGAGCCGCCTCGCGAGCGTGACCTCACGCTTGATGATCTCGATGAAATCAGGGTCGTAGGAGTATTTGGGTTTGAGGATTTTCAGGGCGACGGCGATGTCGAGTTCGCGATCGGCGGCTCGGTACACAATGCCCATGCCGCCCTTGCCGATGATCTCGAGCAACTCGTAGCGATCGACGATCGTCATCCCGATCGGTAACTCTCCGACAACCGTTTCCTGAAGTTCCGCGGTGATTTCTTCTTTCATCGCGGCGCACCAGTTCAGATACTGCCGGGATTCCTTGTAATCCTTGTCGAATTTGACGATTTTCTGGAATTCGATCAGCGCCGGGTTGATCTGTCCGTCTTCATACAGGCTGATCGCATACTCATAATGCACTTCGACGGTATCTTTGGAGATCGGGAGCGCGAAAAGAGTACGGACAGCGGCGACTCCGTTATCGATCTTCCCGAGTCTGAAGTAGCAGATGGCGCGGAGCATTCGAGCGGTTGAAATCGACGGGTGATTGTCTTCGATACGAAGCAGAAGCCGCAGCGCTTCTTCGTTCTCTTTTTGTTCGAGGTGGATTTTGGCGGCATGGAGATAATTCTTCAGATGAACATGCAGGCGGATTGCCTGGTCTTTGTTGCCGATCTGCTCGTATAAATCCGCCGCCGTTTCGAAGTGGCCGGTCTGTTCATACATTCTTGCGGCTTTTTCGTAGTTGCCGGCTCGAAAGTGCATTTCCGCCGCCAGCATATGATCGTTGATCGCCTCGTAGCGCTCGGCGGCACGCCCAAAATCACCCGCTTTTTCGAAATATTCCGCGGCGGTGGCGATATCTCCGAGTGAATCGGCGAGTTCAGCGGCCCTTAGGGGATCACCGGAGTCACCCGACACGCGCGCAGTCAGTTTGATGGCCTTGTCGAGCTGGTTAGTTCGCTTGAGCAACGCGATCTGAAGATCGATCATGTTGCCACGTTCGTAGCAGGCCAGAGCGGCCGAAACTTCTCCAGCTTTGTCATAACAAGCGCCGGCCTCTTTCCAGTTCTGAATCCGTTCATACAACTGTGCGCATTTCTGGAGATTCGGAACGCGACGCCAGGCTTCGGCTGCCGCAACGATGAGAGCGCGATAATTCGCATCTTCGATCCTGTTTTTTGCGATCGAGACACCGGTGGGGTTTTCGAGAGAAGCGGCTTTTTCGAAACATACCGCCGCGCTGCGCACCATGTTCGCCTTGTTGTACTTTTCGCCAGCCGATTTGAAGTCCGAAAGAGACTCGTAGATCCGGGCGGCTTCTGCGAGAATGCCGATGGATTCATACAGTTCGGCTGCTTCCCGGAAGCGTTTGGCTTTCTTGAATGCGATCGCAGCCTGCAACGCATTTCCGGCACGTCTGTAGAGTTCTCCCGCGTGGTTGAAATCGCCCAGGGTGATGTACATCTCCGCCGCCTGGTCCAGCCTTCCGATGCGTTCGCAGACTTTGGCAGCCTTGAGCAGAAGATTCTCCTGGGTGAAGAGGGCAATGGCCTGATCGTGCTCTCCGGCCTGAAGATACAACTCGGCTGCGCGGGCATAGTCGCCAAGCTTTTCCAGTTTCCGGGCTTTCTTCAGTTGCTCCGACACAACAGTCTCCTGTGTGCGTGAATGACAAAAGTATTTTAGCGTTTTCAACTCTCTTTGACAACCCGCAGGGTTCCCGGCGAGAATTAATGAACGATCCTGAAGTGCGAAATGTAATTCCGGTAGGAGCGGAACACTGGAGACGAGAGGATGAAAAACGACCGGCGGCGCGATCGAAAAGTATCAACACTCATTCGTCCGCGGCATCTGATCCCGATCGCCGTCACAATCGGGCTGATCAGCCTGTTGTTCTATCTCCGGAGCGATCGCCGGGCCATCCGGATCATGGTCGATCATGGTGTCGATGCAATCGAATCCGAAGATCGGAGCCTGTTGTTCGCTCTGGTTTCCCAATCCTATCATGATGATCTCGGATATGATCGCTCCGATGTTCTCGGGATCGCGCAGGATTTTTTGGATGCATTCGATGAGATCAACGTCACGGTGGAATCGATGACCATCGCGCTCGAAGGTCGGCAGGCGACTGTCGAGGTTCAATTCAAGGTTGTCGTTTCATATGAGGGGCAACGTGGATATCTTGCAGGCGCACCTCAAACTGCCGAAACGATTCGATTGGGTCTTGCCAGAGAAAAGCAGGGGTGGCGTGTGGTTCGCGCCGACTACCCTCGTATTCCGCGGGGTCGCACGTGATAATCGAACCGCATTCGCTGGAGACTCAGCGGATTTCCGTCATTCCGGCCATGTAAGGCAGGAGTGCATCCGGAATGCGAATCGAACCGTCGCGTTGCTGATAGTTTTCAAGAATCGCGATCATGGTTCGGGGCATTCCGAGTCCGGATCCGTTGAGTGTATGAACGAATTCCGGTTTTCCTTTTTCTTCGCGGCGGAACCGGATATCGGCACGCCGGGCCTGGAAAGATTCGAAATTCGAGCAGGAACTGACTTCGAGCCATTCCCGGCATCCCGGTGCCCAAAGCTCGATATCGTATTTTTTCGCCGCAGTGAATGAAAGATCGCCGGCACAGATATCGATGATGCGATGAGGGATTCCAAGTTCCATGCAGACGTGTTCAGCGTCGGACAGAAGCGATTCGAGTTCATCGTAGCTGGTTTCCGGTGAGACAAATTTAACGAGTTCGACCTTGTCGAACTGGTGCCCCCTTTTGATGCCTCGGACATCCCGCCCGGCAGACATTTTTTCCCTCCGGAAACACGCTGTATAGGAAACATATCGTCTGGGAAGCGTTCCTGGCTCGAATATCTCGCTCCGGTGCATATTGGTCACGGGAACCTCTGCGGTCGGAACAAAGAAAAAATCATCTTCATCGTCGCGGTAGAGATTGTCGCCGAATTTGGGAAGTTGTCCCGTCCCGAACATACATTCGCGTCGGACCATGTAAGGGGGATAGATTTCGGTATAGCCGTGCTTGAGCGTGTGGAGGTCGAGCATGAAGGCGATGACGGCACGTTGCAATCTAGCGCCGGCACCCTTGAGGATATAGAAGCGCGAGCCGGATATCTTCTGCCCGCGTTCGAAGTCGATAATGCCTAAGTTTTCGGCGAGTTCCCAATGTGGTTTGGGTTCGAAGTCAAACTCAGGGAGTTTCCCGACGATCCGGATCACGCGATTCTCATCTTCCGATGCGCCGTCCGGGACGCTGCTGTGCGGCAGATTCGGCATCTGAAGCATCCATGATTCCTGACGGGCATCCATATCCGCAAGTTCCTTGTCCATACCATCGATCCGATCCCCGACTTCACGCATTTCGACGATTTTCCGTTGCCGGATGTCGGGGTTCTTTTCGATGGAGATTTCTTTCGAGACCCGATTGCGGATGGCTTTGAGTTCTTCGAGTTTGACGATCAGGGTGCGACGATCGACATCGATCTGGAGGATTTCATCGATGGGAGCTTCGACATGAAGGCGTCGAAGCGCGGTACGGATCAGATCGGGATCTTTTCGTATCAATTTGATATCCAGCATAGCCAATTACCTCATTTCAACCGGTTTGTTCGCATCATCGACGAAAACGAAAACCGGTTTGTGATTCCGGGCCTCTTCAGGAGTCATCATAGCCGAACTCAGGATAATGACCAGGTCTCCTTTACAGAACCAGCGCGCGGCAGCGCCGTTGAGGCAGACAGCGCCGGAATCGCGGCAGCCTTCGATGGCATAGGTCTGTATGCGTGCACCGTTGGAGAGGTTCAGAACCTGGACCATCTCGAAAGGCAGTATCCCTGCGGCATCCATCAACCGCGTGTCGATCGTGATACTGCCCTGATAGTTCAGATCTGAATCCGTCACCCTTGCGCGGTGAATCTTACTTTTTACCAGGCTGATCAGCATATGGGTCGCACATCCTCCGATTCGTTCGTAACTCAATAATCACTGGTCATGATGAGCAGTGGCTTAGATTCGAACGATGTATAGATCGGACGCAACCGATCCTCATTATAGTATTTGGACACATCGACCACTTTTTTATAACTCGTGACGATATCGATCGGAACATTGTCGTATGTGCCTTTTCGAATGCTAAGGAGGCGGCCGGTCGTTCCCCGGAGAATGAGGTCGAGTGCCAGATTGCCGAACGCCATCGGGACGATTGAATCGAGCGCATCGGGATCGCCGCAGCGGATGAGGTAGCCGAGGCGTTGATTGACGACGTGGATGGGGCGGCTGTTGTTGTATTTCGGAGAGGTTTCGACCAGGAGATTGGCGACCTGGTCGCCGATACCGCCGAGTTTTTTATGGCCGTACTGATCGGTTTTCTGGCTTTCGAACACCATGTCTCCGCCCTTGAGCCGCGCGCCTTCCGAAACCAGGACGACTGAGTAGCGGCTGGGGTTGGTGAATCGGTCCTGGACGAGCAGTTCCGTAAGTCTTTCGATACCGAACGGGCTTTCGGGAATGAGGCACCGGTTGGCGGCTCCGGCCATTGTCGGCAGGAGTGCCGTGAACCCCGCATATCGCCCGAAGGCTTCGATGATGAGGAATCGTTCGTGCGAACCGGCGGTGGTTCGGAGACTGTGTGTCAGTTGGATAATGCGGGTGACAGCCGTGCTGAACCCAATGCAGTAATCCGTTCCCGGCACATCGTTGTCCATGGTCTTGGGGATCGCGACGGTTTTGACGCCTTGTTTGGCCAGGTGCACACCGTAGCTCAAGGTGTCGTCGCCACCGATCGGGATCAGATACTCGACGCCCAGGAAATCGAGATTTTTAAGGACTTCAGGCGTGAGATCATTGATGTCGTTGGAGTACTGATCTTTGAGAAAATCAGGTACGGCTCCCTTCGGAATATGGCTCGGACGCGTCCTCGAACTGTGCAGGAATGTGCCGCCCGAACGATGGGCCCGGTTAACGATTTCCTCGGAAAGAACCTGATAATAGTCGTTATTGTCCGCATGCTTGTCCCGGCTCATACCGACCAGTCCTTCCCAGCCGCGTCGGATCCCGATGACCTTGAACCCTTCCCGGATCGCGCGAATCGTCACGGCCCGGATGGCCGGATTCAGACCCGGAACATCGCCTCCACCAGTCAAAATCGCAATGGTCCCTCTCTTTTTCATTCATGCCTCCAATTCAATGACCCGATCTCTGGGCGGTCAAAAAAAAACATACGCCGTTTCCGGATACCAGTATCCGGAAATGAATATTCATACATCAGTTCGAGCAAAAATTCCAAGAGATGTTATTCTTCGACGGCGATTTTCCCGGGGTCGAACGCCAGCCCGATCACGACGACCCCGAACCGCGTTTCGACCCGTTTGACCTGTCCCGGGATCCGAAAGGTATGGGCATCGAGTGTCATGGTGAGATTGATTTCGCTGTCGGTTGAGAGACTCGGGCATTCGAGCGGTTTGAATCGAACGGAGATGCCATCGTCAGATACATCCATCACTTCACCTTTGCAGATCAGAGGAAAATAAACCTCCGCGCCGGGTTCGACAATCTTGCGCTCATACATGCGGCGGTCGTTACCGGCATCATCCACTGAAAGGAGGTGCTCGATGCGCTCTTTCGGTCTGTTCTGCGGTTCCTTGATGTTCGACATGGCGGAATCCCCCTCGTGACGCGATCCGTCGCGCTCTCATATACAGACAATCGTAGCACAGAATTCTATTTTGGCAAAGGTTTTGCTACTAATGGGCGGATTCCTATTTCTTTTAACAGGAGGTCAATATGAGGAATGCAATGGTTGGGATGGCGCTGCTCGGAGCGCTGCTGTTGTGTGGCTTTGCAGCACACGCGGCCGAAGTCGGTGATCAGCAGGCAGCCTACGATCTGACGGTCTCCAGTGTTCTGGGGGGAAAGTCAGAGGGGTTGGGTATATTCGTGACGGAATCACCGTTGAAGCCGGGTACTGACGTCACGACATTGAAACACACCGTGAAGACGATCGAAACGTCCCAGTGGATGGTGTTTATCGATTACCATCCTGGAGCAAACTGGTCGCATGCCTGTATGTACGTGTTTATCGATGCGTCGGATGGTTCGATCGAGACGATCCGGGATGTGTGGGCTCCTACAATGCTCAAATCCATGATCCGGAAAACCGGACCGGATCCGTTCGGCGGGCAGAACCGGATCGCGCCGAAACCGAAGCGGGTGTCCGAACGCGAAAGTCGTTCCGCTGACAATCTATGGGCCGTCATCCTTTCCGGTGGATATGACTCGGGCAATAATCATGTCCGTTACTGGAACGACTGTTCCTCGATCTATACGACATTGACGGAAGTGTACGGGTATCTGGATGATCATATCATCGTAGCCATTTCAGATGGTACGAATCCTGCCGCGGATCAGTCCAACGGGCAGAATTCGGATCCGGATCTCGATAATGACGGCGACGACGACACAATGTATTCCTGCACTCGTGCCAATCTCAGCACCATCTTCGGCAATCTCGCCACAACCCTCGATTCCAGTGATTCGCTGTTCATTTTCACAACCGATCATGGCTCGGGCCAGTACGGCGTTCCGGGGCAGCCGACCAGCCAGAATCTCTGGAATGGCGAAGAAATCTGGGATTACGAATTTGCCGATCTGCTCGAACCGATCAACTGCCGGGAGATGTTCCTGACGCTCGAACCCTGTTTTTCGGGTGGATTTGTGAATGACGTCATTGAAATGAATTCAACCGTTGCCCGTGTGATTTCGACGGCGGCGAATGACCATGAGTATTCCTGGGCGATGGGTCCGGATTACGTGTATGACACGTATGTCTTTCATTGGACTGCGGCCGTGCGCGGGGAAGATGCGTACGGGAATCCTGTGGATGCCGATTCGAACAATGACGGCGAAGTATCTATGCAGGAAGCTTATAATTACGCGTTGGCAATGGATCAGGATGACGAACATCCGCAGTATGGCGAATATCCGGCGGGGTACGGCGCTAATGCATCGCTCTTCGGTTCAGGTCCTGTATCGGAAGGCGAGGTCAAGCTGTCGAGAAGTATCTATAACTGCGCGGACACGATTCTGGTCGTCGTCGAAGATCTGGATCTCGTCGGGACCGGGACGGTGGATGTACACATCGCGAGCACCACAGAAACGACCCCGGAACTTCTCACATTGACAGAGACCGAGGATGGACATTTCGAGGCGACGATGGCAACGGGCACCGGATCCCCTTCGCAGGATAATGTATTGCAGGTGACGGATCAGGATACGATCACGGTCGAGTACGATGATGAAAACTACGGAGGAACAGGGCCGCAGACGGTGAATGACACGGCAGATGTCGATTGTGTCGGCCCGGCCATCAGCAACATCGGAAGCGGGCAGGAAACCTTCGAGTCGGCGGTGATCAGTTGGACGACCGATGAGCCTGCGACGAGCCGGATCGAATATGGCACGACGATGGGTCTTGGTTTGGTGTTCGAAGACACGGAACTCGCGACCAACCATCAGGTCACGCTCGAAGGGCTTGACGATTGCACATATTACTATTTTCAGGTCATTTCAGTTGATGCTGCGAACAATGCAACCGTGGATGATGCCGGCGGCTCGTTGCATATCTTCCAGACCTGGCAGCTCATGCTGTTTTTGGATGAACCGCTCGACAGCAATCCGCTATGGACGGCGCAGGGGCAGTGGGCATTTGGTGTGCCGACCGGTTCGGAGGGCGATCCGACGTCCGGGTACACGGGATCGAATGTCTACGGTTACAATCTGAACGGTTCGTACCCCAACAATCTCGCGGAAACATATCTCACGACACCGCCCATCGATTGCACCGGCGCTCAGGGAACGATTCTCCGGTTCTGGAAGTGGCTCGGGGTCGAAAGCGCGACCTGGGATCATGCCTCGGTGCAGATATCAAACAATGGATCCACATGGACGACGATCTGGGATCACACTGGGTCATCCTTCCAGGATAGTGCGTGGTCTCAGATGGAATTCGATGTATCGGCTGTTGCGGACAACCAGGCTTCGTTCTACATTCGATGGGTCATGGGCGCGACCGACGGTTCGGTCGTGTATTCCGGCTGGAACATTGACGACATTCAGTTGTACGCGTCGCAACCTTGTTCCGGTGAAACGCCCACTCCGGGACCTCCGACGCCCACACGAACCGCCTCTCCGACGCCTCCCCCCTCCACACCGACTCCGACGCGCACCCCGACTCGAACACCGACGGTAACTCCGAGCGCAGCGCCTCCGACGTTTACTCCGACTCCTGCGCCGACCCATACACCCCAGGCGACCCAAACACCAGCGCCGACAGACACACCGGAACCGACGGAGACCCCTGAATTCACGGCGACACCGACCAGTCCGCCGATTCCGGAAAAAGGCATGGAGTTGATTCTGGACGATCAGGAACTGGCGGCCGGAGATTCCTTCAATCTGCACATGTACCTCCACAATCCGGATGTCGATTCGTATGTTGCGGACGCCTACATCCTGCTGGATGTCTACGGTAATTACTGGTGCTGGCCGTCCTGGAAATCCCTGAACGAAGGGTTGGACAAAAAGGTCGAGACGATTCCGGGAATGACATCGATGCATGAAGCGGTGCTCGAATTCGAATGGCCGGCCGGTGTCGGTTCGGCGAACGGTCTGCAGTTCATTGGCTGCCTGTTCGCGCCGGACACCTGGGACATGATCGGAACGCCTCAGATCATCAGTTGGAGCTACATGGATTGATGGTTGACTGACAGAAGGCCCGGATTGCCGATGCATTCCGGGCTTTTTTTTCCCATGATATGTCAGGTTCCCCGGCGATCTCCAGTTGATTCGGCAAGACGACCGGATTCTGATAGTATGAATAGAAGGATCTCGAATGATCGGTGAAAGAGGGGGGATCAGCATCGCCAGAAACAATTCCGAATTCGATCAGATCATGTATGTTCTGACGCATGATTTCAAGGCGGCATGTCGTTCGGTCTATTCATTGAGCGAGTGGATTCGATCGGATCTCGAGCCGCATCTGACGACTCAAACCCGATCATATTTCGAGCTATTGCAGTCACGTGTTCGCAGTATCCATACCGCTCTCGATGAACTACATGCGTTTTTACGCGCCGACAAAGAGCCCCTCCACATGGAAAGAATCGATATCCGGACGATGCTAGATGAGATCATCATGGCGACTGGGTTGCCGGATACGTGTCACATCGAGATTCGTGTCGTGACACAGGAAATGTTCGGTGATCGGGGGCGGATGGTGCGAGTATTCAAGGGATTGATCGATCGGGCTTTTCAGAACCTTCCTTCAGGAAAGGGGCGCATAGAGATCGAACAGAGTGTATGCGATAATGGGATCCGGTATGAGATCCGGAACTCGGGACCGCCGATCGATGCGGATGGGGAAAAGACACTGTTCTGGGTTGTCGATCCGGGTGTTCGGACGCATGCTGGAGGAGGGATCATCACAGGACTGGCACATCCGAAAAAACTCGTGGAATCAATCGGCGGAAGCATCTGTGTTGTGCGCGACGAGCGGGGATCGACGGGAATTCGGGTTGAATTGCCGAGAGTGACCGGTGGAGGAGACGAGGCATGAAAACGCTGACGGTGCTTCTGATCGAGGATGATCCGGTCGATGTGTTGATGGTGCGTCGCGTTATTGATGATATGAAGGTGGAGGTTGATCTGCATACGACGGACAGCTGTCTTCTGGCGCTTGATCTCCTTTCCGGAGACCTTGCCGGACGAGACCTCATTATCCTGCTCGATATCAACCTGCCCCGGATGGATGGTCTCGAGTTTCTCACAGAAATTCGTAAACGCCCAGAAAACAGAGGGGTTCCGGTGATCGTCATGTCGACATCCGAGGATGTGTTCGACGTGGAGTCCTGTTTTGATGCGGGAATCAGCGGGTACATGGTCAAGCCGTTCGAGTTTGAATATCTGAAGGAATTGATCGGGACGATTATCCGATATTGGAGCTTCAGCCTGCTTCCGCATCGGGAGCGTTTTGATCCGACTTTATCGTACAAGCGGAAGAAGAGGAGTTCTGCTTCATGAAGGTACTGTATGTCGAGGATGATCCTGTCGATATTCTGGCTTTTGATCGATTCGTCGATTGTGAGAAACCGGATTGTGAGTGCTTGAAAGCCGAATCCGTTGCACAGGCGCTGAGCCTGATGGAGGAACACGAGTTCAATGCAGTGATAACGGATTATCGTCTGGGAGACGGTAACGCATTCGATATCCTGAAAGCGACGCGTCGGTGTCCGGTCATCATCATCACAGGGGCCGGCAACGAGGAAATCGCGATCAATGCCATGAAACTCGGCGCAGTTGATTACGTGGTCAAAGACATTGACAGAAACTATCTGAAAGCGATCCCCATCATCGTGCAGAATGCGATCAAACGATGGGAGACAGAAAAGCAGAACCGATTGTTGTCACATGCGATCATGAGTATTACGGATGGCATCTGCATTTCCGATATCAGTGATTCGATCCTGTTTGTGAACCAGGCATTCTGTACAATGCACGAATATCTGACCGAAGAGTTGATCGGAAAGACGTGTTCCTGTATCTGCAAAGATCGCCAGGAATATGAGAACATTCTCCATATTTTAACCGGTCATTCGGATGTCAACTGGTCCGGAGAGAGCGTCCATGTGGCGAAATCGGGCCGTTCATTTCCAGTGTTGATTTCCCGCTCCGTTGTGCTCGATCAGAATAAACTGCCGATGGCCCTTGTGATGATCTGCAGGGACATGACAGAGATCAAGGCGATTGAAAACGAATCGAACCTGATCGAAAAAACCGAGACACAATCGATAGATGAACCGCAGGCGGCCATGTCGGTGTGCATCGGATGTGGATCGGTTCATGAAGCTGACGGGGCGTGGATTCCGATCGTTGAAATGTTGAAGAGACTTAGTGGATTGACGCACCGATATGATATCTGCCCGGATTGTCGATCCAGGATGGCGTGACTTGAATCTGGATTCATTCATCGAAGCTTTGGCTGATGTCAATATCGGCTTGCTGGCATTCGAGACGAATCCTGGCACAATTCGGCTGTGCAATCAGCGATTTCGAGATTACTTCAATATTGAGGATGACCGTCAGTTGCCGGGATTGCTCACGTGCATTCTGAATGATCTTACGGTGAACTCGAGAGGGAACGACGATGCTCCAAGGCGTCTCGTTTGGGAGAAAACCGTTCTGTATATCAAATTGTTCGACGCCGGTGATTTGATGTGGATCATCGTGCAGAATGCCACGGAGCGGGAGCAACTGGAGGCGATTGCTGGGGCGATCAATATAATGGATAACATCGGACACATCTTTTCGGGGTTGCGTCACGAAATCGCCAATCCGCTGAATACGATCAAAATGACCATGAGCGTTTTAAAGCGTAACTTCGATGCGACTCCCAAACCGAAGATCTTGAACTACATCGATCGAACACTCGAAGAAATCCTTCGCCTGGAGGATCTGCTTCAATCGCTTAAAAGCTATGGAATGTATGATAATCCTACTCCTCTTGTTCTTGATGTTTCGAGTTTTATCGGGAAATTTCTAGCTCTGATCGAAAGCGATCTGATCGCGAAAGGAGTGAAGATCAAGATCATCACGAGAGGACGATTGTTTGCGTGGATGGATCCGAGAGCACTTCAGCAGGCCATGCTGAATGTCGTCACAAATGCGCTCGATGCATTGGAAAAAACCAGGTTTCCGCAGATCGTCATCAGTGCGCTCCATATTTCTGACCGGATCGTACTGAAAGTCAGGGACAATGGTTGTGGTATGACCGAAGCTCAAATACGAAATCTCTTCAAACCATTTGTAACCTCCAAGTCGCGAGGCACCGGTCTGGGGTTGGTCATTACCCGAAAGAATCTCATGAAACTGGGCAGTACAATCGGTATTCAAAGTGAAGAAGGGCAAGGAACCACCGTTATTCTGACGATGCCGGAGGCCAGAATTGATGAAAAAAACTGAAAAGAGAACACTGCTGATTGTTGATGATGATTCGAATCTGTGCGCCGTCATCAAGGATTTCTATCAATCCACACATATCCTTGTGGAGAGTGTCGCGACCGGGCGAGAGTGCCTCGCCATCGCCCGTGAAAAGCCTGTCGATGTCGTGCTTCTGGATCAGCGTTTGCCGGATATTGAAGGATACCAACTCTGTCCGGAAATCCTTCGATGGAACGAACAGGCCAAGATCATCTTTATCACAGCCTATTCAAGTTTCGACAACGCGGTCAAAGCGATACAGGCCGGCGCGTCGGATTATCTTCCGAAACCGATCGATATCGATCAACTCGACCTGGCGGTCCAGCGCGCGATCCGCACGCAGAAACTCGAAAAAATTGAAGCATATCAATCATATCGGACACGCAAGGAATCCGAAAGTTCATTGTTGATCGGATCACATGGAGGATTCGACGAGATTCATCGCCTTATCGATCTCGCTTCCCGCTCCGATGCTCCGGTTCTGATAACCGGTGAAACCGGTACGGGAAAAAATGCCGTTGCCCGTGCAATTCACTACCAGGGTCCGAGCGCTGAATCACCCTATCTCAATATCAACTGCAGTTCACTCCCAGAAAACCTTTTCGAGGCCGAACTTTTCGGATACGAACGCGGTGCCTTCACGGATGCTCAGAAAGCCCATAAAGGAATCTTCATTATGGCGGAAGGAGGCACGCTGCTTCTCGACGAAATCGGCAGCGTTCCGATGCATCTCCAGGCGAAACTCCTCAGTGTTCTGGATGATCGGCGGATCAAGCGAATCGGAGGAGAAACGTTCATCCCTGTCGATGTGCGAATCATCGCAGCAACGAACTCGAATCTGGAAGATGCTATCTCGCGTCGCGAGTTCAGAGAAGATTTGTATTATCGTTTGAATGTGATCCGCATTCATATTCCGCCTTTGCGAGAGCGGAAACAGGATATTCCGGCATTATGCAGGCATTTCCTGGACATGTTCGACATCGGAGATGAATTGACGATCGGGAACGATGAATATGAACGACTGGTGCAGTATCACTGGCCGGGTAACATCCGGGAGTTGAAGAACATCGTCGAACGAGCGGTCATCCTCAGGCAGGACAATCGTCTGAATCTGTCTCGGTTCCTTCAGATCAACTCCAGACAGGATCCGATAGCGACCACTCCGGCTACGACCGTATCGCTGACGATCGCTCAGATGGAACGACGCATGATCCTCAGTGCGCTCGAACAGTGCCGCAATAACTACACACAGACGGCAAAGGTCCTGGATATTTCTCTCTCGACGTTGAAGCGCAAGGTTCGTGAGTATCGCGAAAATGGAGTCTGATCCCGATTCAAATTGACGCTTCATTTTGAATCCATTCGAGATCGGACACTTCAGATAAAGCGAAATTACGTCAATTTATTGGCATTCCGACCGACTTTGGGTTGGCATACCTATTGCTCTGATGTAGTCGGGTGCTGTGTCGGTCTTGTGTAACATAAACGGTGCGGAGACAGGAGGAGATGTTATGCGCACACGGATTAATAAAACGGTGATCAGTCTGGTTGCGGGAATAATATACTTTGTTCTTTCTCCGAGCCTTGCCGCACCCCCTCTCGGTGAGCAGGCCGTGATCACGCAGCAAGACGGAGGCGAACAGAAAATGTTCGGTACATCCGTCGGTATCGATGGAACACTTTCTGCGGTGGGCGTGATCGGAGACAGTGCCGGAGTTTACAACTCTGGCGCAGTTATCCCGTTCCATTCCGAAGCTGATGACTGGAAGCAAGAAACCAAGCTCGTTGCTTCAAAACTTGTTTCGTTCGGTAATTTCGGAAGTGCGATCGCTCTGCGAGAATCAACCCTGACTGTTGGTGCTCCGGGGGATGATCAGAAGGGCGCTGACAGTGGCGCGGTGTACGTCTACTTAAGAAAAGACGGTGCTTGGGTTTCCGATGGAATGCTTGCTCCGGGAGATGGCGCGGCTGGCGACAACTTCGGCTCCGCGTTGGCGCTCGACACAGATGTATTGCTGGCTGGCGCGTTCGCCGATGACGATTCGGGAGGAGCATCCGGGGCGGCATATCTTTTCTACCGAATGAGCAACGGATGGAAAGAGAGCGGTAAACTTACTGCCGCCGATGGCGCCTCTGAAGATTTCTTCGGGAAGGCAGTCGCCATCCATACATCCACTGCCGTGATCGGCGCACCCGGCGATGATGAAGGCGCCGTCGATGCCGGAAGTGTGTACCTGTTCACAAATCAGTCCGACAAATGGGTTCAAACAGGAAAACTCGTTTCGGATAAGCCCGGAGCAGGAGCGAAATTCGGCAGCTCAGTGGCTATCTGGGGTCCATATATTGCTGTAGGTGCGCCTGGTGAAACGGTCAAACTCCAAGGTCAGGGAGCTGTTTACCTGTATGTGTTCGATGGAACAGCATGGCTTCAGAAAATGAAACTGACGGCATATGAAGGGAAAGGTGGAGATGCCTTCGGAGCGTCCGTAACGATGCGCGGAGATTATCTCCTCGTCGGCGCTCCATTGCGCGACGAAGGGGTGCCCGATACCGGAACCGTGTATGTCTATCAGTTGATTTCCGGTATGTGGATCAATACAGCAAAACTGCTGCACCAGAAACCAGCCACGACCGATGAGTTTGGTCAAGCGCTCAGTACCGATGGTGTCAAAGCGATCGTCGGGGCTTCAAAAAGGGATGTGTCCGGAGCCAATTCCGGGGCGGCCTATATCTTTGATCTCACACTCATCCCCACTCTCACGCCGACTCCCACGTTCACAAAACCCAAACCTCCGACCGCTATCCCTACCGTCGCGCCGACCATGACCCCCACGGAAAAACCGACCCAGACCCCCGCTCCTACGAAAGCTCCGCCTCCCCAGTCAACACCGACTCCTGTTAAACCGACCGAGCCTCCTGCCGCTCGATTCAATAACGAGTAACATTGCCATCTGCGTACCCGGCGACTGACATCTTCGTGCATGGGTCATGCTTCACTTCTGAGGCTGAGTTAGACACACAGCGATACAATTGCAGAAGGGTTTCGGGTAACCGGGGCCATGGAGAGATCCAGCAGGAAGTTTTCAGAATGGGCAAAAGAGAGGGGACGCCCCCCGGCTGTATCGGACGCTGAGGCAGGATCAGCAATAAAGAAGCAAGACGCGTACGCCATATCTGAGATTGTATAGGGCATCGTCATGGATGAAAAACCAGGTGGGTGTCTCGTTAACATTCACAACGCCGTTAACTGTGCGATACCTTCTGGACGAGTGGAACTGTAAGTGTATGTCAGCAATGCAATCTAACAGTGGTTCATGCGCAACGATTTCTGTCGCAGAGGATAGGAAAAAAAAGTGCCGCTGCTTGCGGAAGCAGCGGCAGTAACGTGGTGTGATCTGAAAGCCGATCGGGGTTGCTTCGGCTAAAACTTACGCTTGACTGTCGTCCAATCCTTGATTTCGACGTACTTCCCATCCTTGATGATTGTGAAGTACACGGCATCGAATGCCTGGTGGTCCGTCGCCGAAAAATTGAGTTTGGATTCGAGACCGAGATCCACATCTAACATTGAGTCAGCGGTCGATCGGAAGGATTGCCGTGTGAGATCCTTGCCGGCTTTTTCGAGCACGGCGACGAGTGCTTTAGCGTTGAAGAAGCCCTCGAGGCTCACGAAGTTCGGTTCATCTTCGGGGAACGACTTTTTAAGCAATGTCCGATACTCAGCGATGGCGGTCTTGTCGCTTTCCGGAGGCGGAACGACCTGGGTAACGATCAGACCGTCACTGTCGCGTCCGACACCGAGAAGTTTTGCAAGTTCTTCGGCGCCGACGAACGAAACACTGTGGAAATAAGGATTGAAACTGGACCATTTCGCGGATCGAACGAAGGTAGCAGTCGGACCGTAGACTCCGATCATGATGACGGCATCCGGTTTGGCGTTTCGGATGGTCTCGAGTGCCGTGGAGATGTCATTGCTGCCTCGTTCATACGTCCCGATGGCAACCGGTTTACTGCCCAGTTTTTCCAGAGCGAGTTCGACGCCTTTCAACCCGGCCTGACCGTATGCGTCATTCTGGTGAAACACGGCGATGTTCTTGAGTCCGAGATCGTTCCAGAAGTGCCCGATGATACCGGCAGTCTCCTGATAGTAAGAACTGCGGATGTTGAAGATGTTCTTGTTGACCGGTTGACGCAGGGATTCGGCTCCGGAAAAGACACCGAAAAGTGGAATTTGTGCAGCATCGATGAGCGGAATGACTTTGACAGTGGTCGGTGTGCCGACATAGCTGAACAGCGCAAACACCTTGTCTTCATCAATGAGCTTTTTGGTATTGGTTTCACATGTATCAGGATCATAGTTGTCATTGATGCTGATGACGCGTATTTTACGGCCGTGTACACCGCCCTTTTCATTGACGCTGTTGAAGTAGGTTTGCGCGCCATGCAGGGTCTGTGTACCGAGGAAACTGGCGTGACCTTCGAGAGCGAGGGAAGAACCGAGAATGATTTCGGTATCAGTGACCCCCGTTTCAGATCGAACGGCACCGGGTATCAGTACAAGAGCAAGGATTCCACAGAGATATAAAATTGGCCTGTAATACATGGTGATCTCCTTTCCTGTCCGATGCCTGGCTATCGTTTACTCAAACGTTCAATGGCGGACTTCAAACTGATTCGCAATCGTTCCAGAACGCCGGCCAGTCTGCCGATCTCATCATTCGATTGGACCATAATGTTTTGATCGACTTCACCATCAGCGAGTTTTGATGCAATCTCCGTCAGGACTCCGAGTTTCTTGAGGGCGCGATTGACCACAACGAAAATCAGGATGATGGAGAGGACGAGAATGACGGCCATGACAGTGACCAGGGATTTGATGAGAGCAGTCTGATACTCTGTGATCTTGACGATTGACATGCCGATCCGGAAGCCACCCCATTGCTGTCCTTTGACAAAAATGGGCGAAGACACATCCCACATCGTCTCCCCGGTATCCCGTTTATAAACCTGACGGAAACCAGGAACGTTGTTCTTCGCGGCAGCGATACCGACCGGATCATTGAAGACGCGCTTGGTGCGGTTTCCGGTCAGATCCTTCTGGGGATCACCGGTGATCGGCTTCTGGTAGATCGAGTTGTGGGTGGGCACATAGCCGTTGATGTCCGCCGGGACGGCATACTTGACACTTTCGTCTTTGATGTATTCGTCGATGAAGCTGAGGATGGCCTTGTCGAGATAGGCATCATACTTCGTGTGGTACTTGGCAGGTTCGATTCCCGGTATTTTGACGTATTCACGATCCATTGCATCCCCAACCGTCAAGACACCGTTATCGATCGACTCGTCCAGAACCGTTCCAAGGGTTTTTGCCCCGAGCATACTCATCATCTTTGCGCGATCCAGCATCAATTCTTCGAGATTCTTCGTTTGCTGACCGATGATGAAGTATCCTCCTCCGCCGATTACGACCAGAAGGCAGAGATTGACGATGAGAGCGACCTTGACTCCAATTCGTTCCGTAATAAACCTGAACATATTATCCCTCCGTTTTCATGGATGTCATTTCGAATCTGACACCATGGTTCTTACGGCTTGTACCCGATTCGAATGGCGCCCCAATGCTGATTCCGAATCATGATCGGAACAGACAGATCCGCCATCTGCTCGCCAGTCTCCCGGTTGTATTTCTGCAGAATGTAAGGTTCTGTGTTTTTGGCCGCTGCAAGGCCAGTGCGATCATTGAACAGGCGTTTCGTTCGATTTCCGACCAGATCCTTGTCTTTGTCTCCTGTCAATGGTTGTGAATACTTGGTGTTGTGTGTCGGGACATACCCATTTTTGTCGGTTGCGACGACAAAGACCAGTTTGTCACTCTTGTCGAGATACCGATCGAGAATCACTTGAATCGATTCATCGAGGTATTTATCGTACTGCGTGTTGAATTTCTGGGGTGTTGTTCCCGGGATGGGAATGTAGAAGGTATCGAACAGTTGGCCGAGTGACAGCTTTCCTGACGTGATGAGGAGTTCCATCTGATCGATGACTTCCTTCCGGCATTCTTCGGCCCAAGTTTTCACCTGGAGATCAAACCCTTTCAACTCAGCGACCTGCGCATGCGAAACAGGAATCGAGCTTGTGACCGCGAGCGCGATCACCAGCAGTAGTGTTCCTTTTCCGTTTGATCTCATGAATCACCTCCGTTTCGGAATCCGTGCGGATTCCCGGACTAGAAGCTGAACTGGGCCTGAATGACCAGTTCATCGTTATCGATACTGTCGCCTTCTTCCATCTTGAAGATGTAATTGACAAAGAACTTGGTGTTGATGCTCGCGATGGAGTAATTGAATCCGGCGGTGAAGTAATCCATGGCGTCATCATCTGAATCGGTGTTGGGGTCGAAGGCTTCATAACGGCCTAAAAACTCCCATGCCGGATTCAGGATGTAGGAGCCCTGAACCATGTAGGCCATACTGTCGATCGAATCGGTTGCCGCATAGTCCACGCTTCCCATGACATATTCGGCCGCGAAGTGGAATTTCGTATGCAGCCAATCCCAGTTGAATCCGAATCGGCTCACATCGAAATCTTCATCTTCGACACTGTCGTAAGCCTGTCCCAGCCAGCCGAACAACCCGAACTTCATCTGTTTGAGGGGTTTGATGTCGACCCGCGCCAGAAAATCCTTGGCATCGTTGTTATCGCCCCAGTCATCACCCTTGAGCGTGGTTGAACCGGGATCGGTCTGATAGCCGTTGAAGACACCGAAAGAGAAATCGACGAGCGGCAGGGTTGTGGTGGACTGCATACCGGTTTGACGCCACATTGCAAACTTTGAAGTGGTGAACGGGTAATTGACGAAATCCAGTTTCGCAGTCGACAGCGGCATGTACAGTGTGAAACTGGGGACAAAACGACCGATGGAGAGCTGGGTTTTGGGGATGTAATTGAGATTGAGACGGGTATCGAGAATGTACGGAGTGGCGGCGCCGTCGCCCTGAACGAAAAAGGTGACCTTGTCCGGAACGAGCGTGCCGGAAAGAATCAGACGGGCTCGTTTGAGTTTGAATTGTGAGGCGAGCGCATCGTCCTCATACCAGGTGAACGTGGATTGATAGACTCCGCCGAGTTTTAATGTGCCGAAACCGATCTTGACAGTCTCTTCCTCCGCCCTGGCGATCGACAATCCCCCTGCGATCAGCGATACGAACAGTAGTGTGATAACCAGTTGACTCGTATGTCTCATTGTCTCCTCCTTTGCATGAAAATGCTTCTGCATGGACACGAGTGTTTACTCAATGATTTTCGAAATCTCATCGAAGAACTTCTTCTCCTGAGACTTGTCTCCGATCTGAGCGGCCATGAGATTCGCCAGATCACGCAGACGATTCTTTGCTGGTGGGCCTTTTGAGAGCCAGTCTGAGACGGTTTCCTGGAGCACGAGATTGGCGATTGGTCCGATGGAGCGGGCAAGGCAGACTTTCATGCGGTCGAGAACCGGGGCAAGCGCGCCTTCCTTAATGACTTTGGTCGGATCGACCAGTTCTTTCGCCGGTTCCCGTGTTTGGGCTGCCGGCGCCACCGTCGGGATTCCCCGTGTAACCTGTTCCTGAGGGGATTTCCGCTGTTGCTCAATAGCTGCCTTGACTTCAGGGACCATCATGCTGGCTGTCATGTTGATGAACGGATAGTTCGCCGTCGGTTCGCAAATGATGATGAACGAGCAGTCTGCATCGACACGTTTCACGATCATCAACGATTCTTCATACTTGATTTCATAACCACTCACGGACAGACCGGACGAATCACCCATTTTAAAAATTCGGGTCAGTACCCCGCCGATCTGTCGTAATGCTTCATCCCGAAACATGGACGGCAGATTCGATCCGGTTACTCCGAGATTGCCGGCGTAAACGAACGCTCCGAGAATCCCCGGGACCATTTTGAGTTCATTCAACAATGTATCCATGGCATCCTCCGTTTCACGTCGTGGAAATACGGTTCAGGACCGGTTTGATGCTGTCAATGATCATCGTGGGAGATACGGTCGAACCGATTTCGATTCCGAGTATGAATTTCGGGCCGTTCAGTACGACGAGTTTTTCGCCCCCACTCTGATTCATGATCACATAGTTCGGGCCGTTGAACCCCATGAGTGTTCGCATCTGTTCGGTAGACATCCCGACAAACAAGATGAGATTACCGAACTGATCTCCCTTGACACCCTGCTTGCTCACGATAGTTCCATCGCGTGAGGCGATCACGAGTTTTGTGATGCCGTTTATCGCGCTGATGGATTCGACGAGCTGTTCTACCTTGGACATCTTGCGCCTCCTTCCATGCGTCTTGCCCGATCCGTTTCTCCATGGGATCGAAATCAAGAAGCCGCTGAAGAGACGTCTTGCAAAGACAACGCCAACTGATGGAGCGATACCACTCGGTGTCCTCTAGCCTTCCGGTGATGCAAGCGATGTCATGATATCGCAGATGACATAAAAAAAACAGGTTCTATTCCCGAAACCAATCTGTTCGTAAAAGATCGATTCAATTTGAACAGTCAGCCCAATTTGATCGGTTTACATTGAACATTCAAGGATCACTCGATCTCTGGATGCACGCTTTCCGAAAGGTATGCTCAAGGCACGCAATTTGCTAGTAGGTTCTTCATGGTTCTGGAGTAACAGGATGCTCATGAAAACAATCCTAATCGTTGATGATGAAAAACCCTTCGTGATGAGTCTCCGGGATGGTCTGGATATCAATCTGAAGGATACCCGGATCTGCATCTCCAGCAGCGGCCGGGACGCGATTCGTGAAATGAAATCGCAAGCGATCGATCTGCTCCTGCTGGATCTTCATATGCCCGATATCGACGGGTATGGCGTCCTGAAAAACATGAAGAAATGCAACATGAACATCCCGGTCATCATCATGTCGGCATACGGTTCCGGAGCGAAGGCTACAGCTGAAGCACTGTACCCGATTGTCCGGTTTCTGGAAAAGCCACTCGACTTCAATGAACTCCTGGCTATCATCGAAACAGTATTGATTCCAGCCGACGCTCAATAAAGATCGTTCGAGTTGCGGGGTCAATAATCCATGAGACTGTCCATGAGATTATTCAGTTTGTCTTTGTCGATCACTGTGTCCTGATTGTTGATGCTGTACCTGAAATCCGGATCGAGGGGCTCCCCCGAGTCCAGGAATTCGTTCAACCCTTCCAGTTCGTTCGAGTTCTTTTTTTCTGGTGCAGGGGTGTGTTCCGGCTGGACAGCCGGTTCGATGGCCTTCTTGACGGCTGAACGGGTACGGATGATGATTCTGCTCAGCTCTTTTTGAAATGGACTCCGTTTTGAAGGCGGCAGTTGAGACAGCAGTTTGACGGTGAGGTGAAAATGCTTTGCCGAGAGATGAATTTTCAGGGCCTGGAGAAGATGGTCGAGTGCATGGACCGGGTCTCCTGATTCGATCGCAACCTCGGATAACATGATGTGCAACCGGAAATCCGCCTGTCTGTCCGCTGAAAGATGGTCCCACCGAGGATCCTTGGCCACAATCAATCGCTCCTGTATAATCGTCTGAAATAGCATGTATTCTCGAATACAGGCATCAGGACATGGCTTTCAATGCCTTGGCCCGACGTTCAATAAACTTTTTCCAGACGGTTTCGAATATCTCCATACCTTCGTCCGAGTGTTTCGTCAGCCGCTCACGGAAATTCGCACGTGCATCCTTTAACTTTGCCTGCAACCGAGTCTCGATGTCCCCGAACTGAATTCCCTCGTCGATTTCCCTCGAGTTGTACAACAGCAGCTCCGACACCATCAATTTGGCGGTTTCTTCGAGTTTCATTTTATTCGCTGCCGTCTGAGAGCTTCGGGCCATTCGAAAACCCGGTTTGAACCGAATCCGCACCTTGGGAGGAATCTTGATCGGCTCGCCTGTGCGCGGATTCCGCCCGATTCGCTTGCTCGTCTGACTCGGCACAAAGGTACCTAGACCATGGAGACGGAGCGAGACCAGTTGTTCCATTTGTCCCGAAACAATATCGATCAACTCGTCGATTACCTGTTTGACCTGTCTGGGATGAATGTTATGTCTGGTTGAAATCATGTCGATGATGTCTTTCTGAGTAAGCATGGAAAAAGCCTCCTTCTCAATTCGACACATTGATGCCGAGTTCTTTTTGGACCTGTTCGAGAACCATGCGGGTGATTTTCTGAAAAGTCTCCACCACGCCGATCCCCTCCATCGCGACGGCTTCGAAATCAGGAACCTTGATATAATTCAATTCCTTGCGCATTTCCGCGACGGACATCGCAGACGGAAGATCTCGCTTGTTGTACTGCAGGACCAATGGGATCTTACGGACATCCAAACGATAGAGCTTCAGATTTTGGATTAGATCATCAAAGCTTTCTTCGTTGGCCGCTCGACGAGCCGGATGCGAATCCGCCACGAACACTACACCATCGACCCCGTTGAGGATGATTCGGCGGCTTTCTGCGTAAAATACCTGCCCGGGGACCGTGAAGAGATGAAATCGCAGATCGAAACCGCCGACTTTCTTCAGCGCCATCGGCAGAAAATCGAAAAAGAGAGTCCGATCGGTTTCTGTCGCGAGAGACACCAGGTTGCCGCGATACTGAGGGTGTGCTTTACGGTGAATGAATTGCATGTTCGTTGTCTTGCCGCCCAGTCCAGGCCCGTAGAACACGATCTTTGCGATGATCTCTTTTTCCTTGATTCCTACCTTCGGCATGAATATCCCTCCGGGTTCAGCGGAATTGTGATTGCGATTCTGCGTATGCCCGGCGGCACCGGGTCAGGATTTCGAGACATTTGTCGGCAGGAAGGCCGGTGACGGCCTGAATGTCGGAAGACGTTGCAGCGAGCAATCGCTGTGGTGAGAAAATGCCGACTTCGAGCAGGGTTTGGACCATCCAACCTTCCACTCCGGGAGCGACAACGAGCGACAGGATCAGAGAATGAGATGTGGCTTCGGGATCCATCACGTCGAGAGTCGAAGCGTGATGCGTGGATCGCGGCAGAAGCCTGGCCAGTTGATCGAAGGATTGCAGTAGTTGGATCCGATCGATCGGTCGGACTACCGAAGCACTCATCGTGGCTTCAAGTTGCGACTCCATCCCGCAAAACGCCTGATGCAAACTCCGAAATCCCATGGTATCTGCCGATCGACGCAGGGGTCGGATCGACGCGAGAAGTGCTTCGACAAGCTTGATGTTGGTATTGCCTGAAATCAGAGCTCGGAATCCAACGACGATCGGATCGAGATATCCGTCGAGAATCTGGAAGAACAACTCGTTCAAAATCTTCTGATCATCCGCTTCATACTCGGTTCCATACACCGCATCGCCTTCTCGATACTCGGAAAAAATATCGACATCATCGAAATCCTCGAGGATTTTCTCCATGTCCACCGCAGGCGCTCCCGGTGTCCCGGACTCACGGGCATTTCCAGAATCTCCATCGGTTAATTGCGCGATTGAATGTTCGAACTGCTCGAGAGAGGCAAGCAATTTTAGCAGCTCGACAACCGGTTGCGACATTTTCCTGGATTTCATCTTCCGTCTGATCTGGTCGAAATCAATCTCCTCAGAAAAAAATCTCAAGGCAATCTCCTCCAGTGATTCGATGAATCGGTTGATCAGCAAATCGAATTCCGGTCGGGAGTCCGTTTTGTTCATATGTTCCATCCATGGTGCTGAGCGGTTCATCACACCGTGTTCGAGACGCACGCGACGCACTCGATCCAACTCACTTCATTTGCAAATGTCATTCCACTCGAATGTCTGTCCGAATATCACAGTGCCGACGCCCAAGCGCCCATCATCCCAATGTGACAATGGATGGAGCGATCGTCCTGGAGATCCATTTTGACTATGTTGAATCATTTTGACTGGGTCGATGCCGGACCGACTGCGCCATCACGGAGCAGATGCGTGAAAAAGACCGATCCTCCCGATTGGTATGTGGATTGCTTGATATTGTCAGGGGGACTCTGCGAATTGAGACCGGGGGTTTTTGAAACATGACTCGGAATGCAGTCAAGGTGATTCTGATCAGTTCGAACCATGAAATCATCCAGAGGTTCCTGGAGGGGAGTTCGGATCTGCGAATCGATCTGGAGGTGACCCCTGTGCCTCCCACCATCGAACAGGTCGATACCGGAGAGTCCATTCGATTGGTGTTCTGGGATATCGATCCGTTTCATTTTCCCGACGATGAGCAGATCCGGCACTTTCGACGGATCGGGGAATCGTCAGTGATTGCGATCGTCGATTCGTCGCTCGATCAGATCCTCATTAAAAGCGGTCTGTTCAATCGTATTCTGGTCAAACCCATCGATGTCAGGGACATATCCACGATCATCCGGGCGGAATCGCAAATCGTTGAGCAGATTAATTACCAGAAAATCATGTCCTTCTACCGACAGATTTTCGATAGTCTCCAGGAAACCGTCGTGATCATAGACGAAAACTACAGGATCGTCCGAAACAACCGATCGCTGCTTCTGATGCGGGGACTCGAACAGGACAAGATTAGCACACAGGCATATCGGGATGTTCTGAATGAAACCTGTCATCAGGCCATGTTTCGAAGGAAATCGCCTTGTCACATGCATGGTGATCAGTGCCCGATGATGTTTCTGAAAAAAGGGTACGCACACTTCCAGTCGACACTGCATGTTCAGGATCGTTTTTTCCACGCAGAGATGACCCGAGTGGATGATCACGAAACCGGGAAGCAGTATTTTGTCGAAACAATTCGAGATATTACCGAACAGAAACAAGCCGAAGATGCGCTTCGATTCCAGATGGCATTCGAAGAGGCACTCGATCAGATCAGTTCGTGCATGCTGAAGTCCACTCCCGAGAATCTCCAGCTGCATTGCGAATCCGCCTTTCAGTCCATCGCCAAACTTATCCGAGCCGAACACCTCTACTTCATTCAGCCATCCGAGATCTTTGATCAATGGTTTGTTCTGTTCGAGTGGCTCAATCCTGCCTGCTCGCCGTTCTATTCGCATTCCAAAACGTCCATGACCGAACTTCCCGACTGGCCTTTGGTTCAAGATACACTCTTTACTCGAAAAGAAATCGTCTTCTTTCAAGATATCCAATCGATTCCGAGCGAGTCGATTCCGGATTACTTCCACGCTCATGGTATACAATCCATCGCGCTGATACCCGTCAAACATCAGTCCGGATTACACGGGATCATCGGCTTTGAATCGATTGGCCACGCATTCTCGGTTTCCGGTAATCCGGTTCACCTCCTGCGATTGCTTGGCGAAGTCGTCGGTAATGGCCTCGACCGCGCATTTTTCGAGGCGGCACTCAGGCGGAGCGAGGAACGATATCGGCGAATGACCGAGAATGCTCCCGATATGATTCTGAGATTCAACGTAGATGGCATTCTGGATTATGTAAATCCAGCAGTTGAGCGCATTTTGGGACATTCACGGGACCGGATGATTCAGACCAACGTTTACGATCACATTACGTCAGAATCGCGCGAAAAACTCAGAAAACACCTCACCACAATATCCGGAATGAGTTACTTATGGCTTGAAATCGATTGCGTTCATTCAACCGGCACCACGTTCCCCTGTCGTATGAGCCTGACCATTGACAGAGACGAGTCGGGGAGAGTCGTTGCGGTTGAAGCGATTGTAACGGACCTGCACGAATACAAACAGATGGAAAAGGAAAAAGAACAGCTTCAGGCCCGCTTGTTTCAATCTCAGAAAATGGAAGCTATCGGAAATCTTGCGGCCGGAGTCGCTCACGAAATCAATAACCCCATCGGCGTCATCCTGGGTTTCTCCGAGTACCTGCTCGATTCTCTGGACCCCACTGACCCGATTCGCGAAACACTGGAGATGATCAACGCCGAATCGATCCGGATAAAGGATATTGTCGGCAAGATGATGGATTTCGCTCGAATGGAGAAAACGGAGTTCAAACCATCGAACTTCAATCGAATCGTTCGCGAAAGCTTAAAACTGATGAAACATAAGATATCACAGCGGCATATCCGCATCTATCTCGATCTCGAAGAACCGGACCCCATCATTTCAGGGCACGAAAACGCACTGAAGCAGGTTATGCTGAATCTGATCATCAATGCGATTGAAGCCATTCCCGTCGAGTCCAATGGAACAATCAGCCTCAGCTCCAAACGTCTGGGGGATCAGCAGATTCTGTTCACTATTTCAGATTCCGGTGTCGGAATTGCCCCGGATCACCTGAATCTGATTTTTGAGCCGTTTCATACCACCAAAGAAAAAGGCACCGGCCTCGGACTGCCCATTACGGCATCGATCATTCGCGAGCACCGCGGAACGATCGATGTTGACAGCGTTCCGGGGAAAGGTACCACGTTCAGGATTGTGCTTCCGACCGATGCGAAAGCCAGATCGAAGCATTCCGGTTTCCCGGATAGAAAAGGAGTCCCGAGATGATGAATCAATCGCAGGATCGACAATCGGAGCGGATCGTTATCCTGTTTGTCGAGGACGAACCGAATATGCTGCAGCTTTTCAATAAAGTGTTCAGCGAAAAAGGGTATCAGGTGCTGACGGCATCGAACGGTATTCGCGGCCTCGAAGCCATGATGAACACGATGCCGGATCTGATCGTATCGGATATCATGATGCCGGAAATGGATGGGATTTCATTTTTCAAGGAAGTGAAGGAACGATATGGTGAAGCTCGGCCGGTGTTCATTTTCCTGACGGCTAAGGTGGACGAGAACGATATCATCAATGGCCTGACTCTCGGGGCCGACGACTATCTCACCAAACCGGTTTCGATCAGGCAACTTCAGTTGAAAGTCGAGGCCTTTTCGAACCGGTTGCAGTCCCATCGTGCACAAGTCTCCTCCGGCCTGATCGGAAGTCTCAAAGACCAGAGCATCGCAGACATCATCCAATTCCTCGAAATTTCCAAACATACCGGTGTTCTGTCTGTACAGATGAAGGGGAAAGCCGCTACCATGAATCTCAAGGACGGTAAGATTCTCTCGGCTGAGTTTCCTCCCTTGACAGGTGCAGAGGCGATCTATGCCATGATTGCCCTTCAGGACGGAACGTTCCGATTTGAACCAAAACCGGATATCGATGCGACCGAACGAATCGAGGCCAGCAGCTATGCGCTCATCTTGGAAGGGTTGAAACGAATTGACGAGATCGGTCGGGATCAGATCCTGCAGAAAGTGACGGATACTCCGATGGCTTTTATCCCGGAGCCTGAAGATTTATCCATGGAAGATGATATCACGACGGAAATTCATCAAACGAAGCGGCTCATGAAAGTCAAACCCCGATCAACGCTGCAACCGAAACCAATTCCCGAATGGATGCATCGGGGACTTCTGGAAGTCATCGCCTCGCATTGCAGCGAAATCGAACCGGATCAGATCGAGTTTTCAAGACTGATGCTGGACCGGTTCGAACAGGAAATGAGAACAACCGATTCCCGGCTGACATTGATTATGGTGGCAGACGATACGCGGTTGGAGGAGCTGGTAGGGACGATGTCCGGAGTTTCCTCCCAAGCGGGCAAGCAGGAAAGCAGTTATTCCCGAATACGGTTCACTATTCCTGATGATCTCAACATCCAGTTGATCGGCATACCGGCCGAGTCCCTCCTTTCGCAGAGCGCTATTCAGAACCTTGCGGGAGATAACCCACTCGTCATCCTGCATTCCCCAAAACAGTTCTCCGCCATTCTTGAAAAACTGAATACAATTGGGACGCGAGCGTATGTGGTCGTTTCGAGTGAAGATGACGAGAATGTCCGGGTGGAAGCATCAACGTATGACATCATGTACGAAGTCGTTACAGGTCGGTTCTCGACCTGGCTTTCATCTCTGCTGACCATGAAGAAGATCTTTATCGCCTTTGCCGTGCTGGCCGATCGAGTCAAATGAATCCAGGCTGGCTCCGTTGATCGGCAAGTTAACCAAGAAGGTGCTGCCCTTATTCGGCGCTGTTCGCACAGATATCGTTCCTCCGAGTTTTGAAACGGCCTTGCGAACAATCGCCAGGCCCATCCCGCTCCCCTCGAACTCTGTCTGTGGATTCAGGCGTTCAAAGGCATCGAAAATCCTCGGTACAAATCGTTCATGAATCCCAATCCCGTTGTCTTTGACAGAAATCACGATTCGGGTTTCCGATGGTTTTTTCCAAGATATGACGACTTTCTTCTGAGCATTCCGATTGAACTTGATCGCGTTCTGAATCAGATTGCAGAAAATCTGGATCAGTAGAATGCGTTCCGATCGGAAATCCGGCCACTGATTCGGGAGGGTGAAGGTCACATCAGGCTTTTCGATCGAGTCAATGATGGACTGGAAAAGAGCGCCGAGATCGATCGATTCACTGTGCATGCGATACTGCCCGACCTTCGACAATTCGAGAATAGACTCGACCATCCGGCGAGATTCGTTGATCGAGCGGTTCATCTCGTTGAAGTAATGGAGCGCTTTGTCAGAGAGATCTTTCGGGAGCTCTTCCCGAAAGAAGATGGCGTAGTTGCGGATGGCGCGAAGGGGGTTTTTGAGTTCGTGCGAGACGGCATACGAGTAGCGGGTCAGCTCTTCGTTGAGAGTTTCCAGTTCTGCGGCTTTCTGGGACAGAAGCCGATTGGCATTGGTGAGCTGTTCTTCCGCCTCGATTTTTTCGGAGATGTCACGGATGGCGGAAACAATCGTCATTTCGTTTTGGATGTGAATGGTATTGGATAGCACTTCGACCCAGATCGGCGATCCATCAGCCCTTCGGTCCCGGATCTTGCAGATACGAGGTTCATTAGGGAGTGGGATCGAATTTTTTCGCGTGAGAAATACCGTTCGATCCAGAGGGTGAATGAAATCGATGACCGGTTTCCCGATCACTGGATCCTTCTCCTTATACCCGTGCAAAGTCAGCCAGGTCGAGTTGACGTCGATGATCAGCCCTTTTTGGACGAGACTCAGGGCTTCGAGTGTTTCTGAAAACAGAACCCGATACCGTTCTTCACTTTCCAGCAATGCCGCTTCTGCTCTTCTTCGCGCACTGATGTCACGTGTGATGCCGATGATTCCGATCGGTTGGTCCGATTCATCCAGATCAAAAATCGCCGTGACCTCACACCGAATTGTGTGGCCTTTCGCGTGAGGAATGTCCAACTCGAATTGTAGCGGAACGTGGACGGTATCCGGATCACGTTGAGCGTTCTTCAGTCGCTCGTTCAAGATCCCCCGGATTGTCTCGAGGGAACTCGCAGGAAGACTCTGAAAAAGCGGTAGCTCGACGAGATCATCAGGATGAATACCCCTCTGCAGCAACACGGATGGACTGATGTAGGTTCGGTTTAGATCCAGATCCAGGGCCCAGAACACATCCGGAATGTTTTTCTCTATCAATTCAAATAGATGGTGCTTCGGTGCCATGGCGTTGACCAGCTCCTGAAGCGCTTCGATCTGGCGCTGCTGCGAGCGCACTTTAGAGGATGCCGCGTCATGTCGGGCTGTTTTCCGAGTATTTGCCATTCTCAACGATGACTCCCTCTTTTCACGATCGGTGATATCGGATACATAGTATCAAGGCATCCGGTCGGAAAAACAACACCCTGACCGGTACTGCGGAATCAAGGAAGGAGTCAACGATGGAATTCATGGTGTGCGGATTCGGCGAAAAAGCGGAAGAGCAGTATCTGCCGACACTTGAAAAGCTGGGCGTCGGTCTGGAACTTCAGAGTTATGGATTGATCGGATCGAAGTCCCCTGAAGCATGGGACTACCGATTGCAGCGGCATCGCGAAATCCGCCGTCGTTTTTCAGGCTCTCTCGCGATCCACGGGCCTTTCCTGGGGATATCCTACAATTTCGAGGATCATCTGTTGCGTTCAGCGGTTCGGCAGCGACTGGACATGACCTGGAACGTCGTGCAGGAGTTTCGCCCTCGGACGCTCGTTCTCCATAGCGCGTTCCAAGAGGAATCCATCCGCTTCAACTATCTCGAACAGTGGATGAAAGAAAATGCTGCGTTCTGGCAGGATGAGATCGAACGATATGCGGGGATCGGGACAACCGTCGTGCTCGAAAATGTCATGGAAGTGTCCCCGGAGTTCCAGATCGATCTGCATGACCGGATCGCACATCCGAATCTCAAACTGTGCATGGATGTCGGGCATGTCAACCTGAGTTCGCGGATCGAACCGGCCCGATGGATCCAGGCGTTCGGGCCTCGGTTGCACCACGTCCATCTGCATGACAATCATGGCACACGTGACGAGCATCTCCCGATTGGAAAGGGGACGATCGCGTTTGATCCGATTTTTGCAGCCTTACGGGAATTCGCTCCGACTGTCACCGTGTCGCTCGAAATCAATGCGTCCGGGCCGGAGGTCGCCGAGAGTCTCGCGCTGGTCCTCCAAAAATACAGATAAAAAAAAAGCGCTCTCGCGGGAGAGCGCTGTCGGATCGTTGATTCGACTACTTCTTGGCCGGAGCGTCCGCGGGTTTTTCAGCCGGTTTTTCGGATTCTTTCGTCATCGGGCATTCTTTCTTCTCGCCGTCTTTCATCATGGGGCATCCGGGTTTGTCGCCGTCTTTCTTGCAGCAGCTATCCATGCCACCCATCAGGCTCATCATCATGTGTGCGCGGGTCTGCATGCAGTTGGTCATGTGTTTGCAGGCTTTTTCATTCATCGCCTTCTGCTGGGCAACCAACTCTTCGAGCAACTGGATGGTGGCTTTGCCGGCTTTGTCTTTTTTAGCGGCGGCGAGCAGCATGTCGAGGCGGGCGTTGGCTTCGTCGCTGTCTTTCTTGATGGCGTCACAGGTGTCCTGCATGCCCTTGCAGCAACTCTTCATCATCTCGTCATGCGGGCCGGCCTTGCAAGCCGATGCGCATCCCGGCGCTTTCATTTCCTGCTTCGCAGCCTCGTCCGCGGGTTTGTCCGCAGCGGTCTGAGGCGTGTCGGCGGCGAATGCTACCGGGAGGCAGATCAGGGCGAAGGCCAGCGCGAACAGGGTGAATGTCTTCTTCATCAGGTTTCTCCTTCAATGAGCGTTTAGGTGGCGTGTCGAACACGCGTTTGAGCATACTACACACGAGAACCGAAAATGATCCCGAAATTGTTAGACTCCGGTCCGGGTGAGAAGATACGCGGATAATGCCGCCAGCGACAGAATAGCGCTGATCCAGTTCGAAGCGTCGCGGGGAGCTTCGAGAATCAGATGAAATCGGGAGGGGAAATAGAACATCAGTCCCATGAGAAAGGTAAAGAGCAACGAAAGGAACAGCCGGAGACCGGGTGACTCGGCCGGGATCGATGCCTGGTCGGCCATCGAATAGAGAAAGGACAACATGATGCATCCCAGGCACCAGACGGCAAAATCCGCAGCGAATAGCCGCATCCGCTGCCCATGCACTCCGGCATCGAACCGATGCGCTCCCGTGTCGTCCCGGCGCGACCCCAATACCAGATAAATCATGGTGCTCAATGACAGGGGGAACATGAAAACCAGACTGACGATCAGGAAGTAGGTTTCAAATGCCGGGGGGAAGAGCTCCGAGACGGTAACGGAGAACGCGCCGACAGCCAGCGCGCCGAGCACCGACTGAAGGATGACGAAGAGAATCAGACAGGGCATGCATCTCGAACCAAACCATCGAAGCCCGTTCATGTAATCCGGATCGTCCCGTTTCCACAACAGGCCGATTCCGTAAAACAGGTAGACCGGAGCGACCAGGTGGACGGCTATCGAATCCCAGTGCGTCCGGAACAATTCGAATAAAACGCCCTGAACCGCAACGGCGGCGGTATCAAAGAGAAACCGGAAGATACGGCGGGGTGACATGTCCCCATCCTATGAAGAATCACACCGTCCGGTCAAGCCGGGGAATGAATCCGGTGAATTCGCGATCGAAATTAAAAAAATTAATTTGTATATTGACTTTTTTAATTTAAGAAATTAAATATAGTTATGTGAGACTTGATTTCTGAAAAGGAGGTGCGTATGGCTCGTCGATTGAAAGGTCCGTGTCCGGCATGTGGGACTCCGATGGAAATCGCCCAGTACCGGTGTCCGAACTGCCAAACCGAGGTTTCCGGGGTGTTTCAGGCCTGCCAGTTCTGTCATCTCGAACCGGATATCCAGAAATTCATCACCCTGTTCCTGATCAAGCGCGGCAACATCAAACTCGTTGAACGCGAACTCGGAGTCTCGTACCCCACCGTCCGCAAGGAACTCAAACGCGTCATTCTCGCACTGGGATACTCCGACGATGACGAACCCCCCGCTGTGTCCCGCTTTGAAAAAGCCCAGATTCTCGATCGCCTCGACAAAGGCGAAATCGATTTTAAAACCGCCATGGCGATGATTGAAGGCGAAGAAAGAGAGGAATGATATGGCGCAGTTGAACATCGAACGCGAATTTCCGGTGGAATCGATCGAAAAACTCGATATCCGAAACACCAATGGCCGTGTGGATGCCATCGGCTGGAACCGGCCGCTCGTCCGTCTCGAAATCCAGGTCGAAATGCCCGGTGAAACAGTTCCGGACGACGCGCAACCCATCATCTCAACCGAAGAACATACGCTCAAAGTCAAAGCCGGATTCTATGCGGGTCCCGGACATTTCAATATGGACGAATTCGTCGATGAAATGGGTCGAATCGGCGATAAAGTTCAGCACCTGATTACGGGGATCTTCGGCCGCGAAGCTTCTGAAAAGAAAACGGCCAATGGAAACGTCGATGACAAACCAGAAGAAGATGATTCCGAAGTCCGTCTGAATTTCAAGTTTCCGGCGGCGGGTCGTCCGGATGTGAAAACCCATATCCGGGCCATGGTTCCGGAATCCGTGGAACTGAAGGTCAAATGCATGAACGGTCCCGTCTCGATTCAGAAGATTCAGGCGGATACGAAGGCGCAGACCACAAACGGACCGATCCGGATCGAAGGGTGCTATGGCGACCTTGCGTTGAAGACGATGAACGGCCCCATTCAGGTCGATGATTCGGCCCCCCGGGAACTCCTCGCCAAATCCATGAACGGCCCCATCCGTGTGTCTGTGACGGCTCTCCGAGGCGATATCTCCCTGAAATCCCTCAATGGTCCCGTCCGGCTGTCCATTCCCCCGACAGCCTCGGCCATGCTCCAGGCCAAATCCACATCCGGTCCGGTCAAGGTGTCCTCGCGATTCGACGCCGACAAGAAAAGTATCCGGGCGTTCGAAGGGCTTCTCGGATCCGGCGAACATGTGGTCACGCTGAAGACCGTCGCCGGCCCGGTCACGGTACTCACCGATGAACTCGACGGCGCTCCCGTTCCTCCCGTTCCTCCCGTTCCGCCGGCTCCACCCGCACCCCCGGAACCACCGACGCCGCCCATGCGCCCCTCCCCGCCGCTGGCTCCGACACCTCCCGCTCCTCCGGAAGGTCCACGTCCGGCTCAAACCCCGGATGAGGCCGCTCATTCTGCGGAAAACGACGACATGGACGATCCCGATACGTTGATTGCCAGGATGCTCAGGAACGGTAAAATTACGGAAGCGGAAGCCGAGAAACTCCGGTCAGCCTTGAAACGGTCATGATTCCTTAACGGACACGCTCGATCGCCCGTTTGAATCCCGGGAGCGAATCCTCGATCATTTTCCGGGTCACGCAGTAGGACAACCTGAAGTATCCCTTTCGTCCGAATCCGCGACCCGGAACCGCCAGGATTCGCTCCTTTTTCAACTCCTGAATGAACTCGACTTCGTCGTCGATCGGGCTGCGGGGGAACAGGTAGAAAGCGCCTTCCGGCGTGATGATGTCGTAGCCGAACGAACGCAGGCTTTCGAGCAGAAGCGCTCGATTTTCCACATACGGTGTGATGTCGACGATGGCATCGACGGCCTGACCGAGCGCTCGCTGCATCAGCGCGGGGGCATTGACGTACCCCAGAATGCGGTTGCAGAACGTCAAACCGTCCGCGATCAACTGGGCATCCGGAAGTTCGGGATTCACCAACACATACCCCAGACGCTCTCCGGGGATGGCGAGTTCCTTGGAATAGGATGTGCAGATCAGCGTGTCCCGGTGCATTTTCAGCATGCATGGCACCTCGGCGCCGTCGTACACGATCCGCTTGTAGGGTTCATCCGACAGGATGTAGATCGGATGGCCGAATTCGCGGCTTCGGCTTTCGAGCAATTCACCGAGTTGTTTGAGGGTTTTTTCCGGATAGACCCGGCCGGTCGGATTGTTTGGCGTGTTCAGGATGAGTGCTTTGACCGAGGCATCCAGGGCCATGTCGATGGCTTCGAGATTCAGATTAAAATCGATGTCGGTTTCCACAATCCTGCGGACGGCGCCGATGTTATCGATGTAAAAGCCATATTCGACAAAATAGGGTGCAAATACGATGACGGTTTCACCGGGGTTGACCAGCGTTTTCAGGGCGACGTTCAAAGCTCCGGCCGCTCCGACAGTCATGACGAGGTGGCGGCCTTCGATCGGGAGATCGAATTCGGCGGAAAGATGCCCGGCCAGCGTGTTCCGAACACTCGGATAGCCCGCGTTCGGCATGTATCCGTGCGTTCCCTTTGCCGGATCATCCAGACATTTCTTCAGCGCTTTCATGAATTTGGCCGGAGGCTCTCCCATGGGGTTGCCGAGCGAATAGTCGAAGACGTTATCAGCGCCCAGTTGCGCTCGCATCGCAGCGCCTTCTTCGAACATCCGCCGTATCCACGATCCTTCCTTCATGAAATGTTCAATCTTCTGAGAAATGGCTCCTGGCATAAACCCTCCCCTTCTAACAGAACTGTAAAGTCTCAGACGGCCGACGTCGCACCGGGATCCGGCCCGTCTCGGACCTTATATCGTAACTGCTTCGGAAAGGAAAGAAGTTCGGTTCTGCACCGACCGGTATCTCTCAGAATGCCAAGATCCCTGCTTCCTCCCAGGAATATGTCGCTGGCCAGGACCAAGAAGCGGAATCCATCAAGCGGGACTGGAACCGGATCACATTGAAACGGAGTGTCCGACCCGGTGCCAGATCCAACTCGGTCATGGGAATCCGGATCTCCAGGTTCCACGCGCCTTTCTCGGAAGCCGCCGCCGCCGTGATGTCCCCATTCCACTTCGCATCCAGCTTCGGTCTCGCGGTCTTCGCCGTCTCTAACGGTCCCTTCTGGTCCAGAATCACGCCATCGGGATTGAGAACGATCTGTACGCACGTTTCCGGGGGTTCCCCGCACCAGAACATCAGAAACACACAGTCCCCCTCAAATACCGGCGCATCCCGACCATCTCCGAAAACCCGCATTTTTTCAGGCTCCGATTCCGAGCAGGTCACCCCGATGTACACATTCGTCTCATCATGCATCATCGCCACCCGCGTTGCTTCGATCGCTGAAACCCCTCCGTCTGGATCTCCGAACTCATCGATCGAAACCGCCTTGCGCCAAGCCTTTTCCTGCAATCGTCCGTCGATCGAAACCGCCTTTTTTGTCGAGGGGATCGACACCGTCAAACGGATACCCGGCCGCTGAAGCGACGTATACGTCCTGCCGCTCGCCAGTGTGCAATTCATGGCCAGTCTGGGAAGAGGATAAACCATTTTATCGCGCTGTCGCGCTGAAAAACTTAGGGAAGACGACATCCCCTCAATTGAAAACGTGCCGGAATGTGGCGACATCTTCCATGCAGACTTCTCATCGTCCCATGTGAAGGTGCCTCGAAACGGTGTCTCGCCCGGATTCTTCAACATCATCGGCACCGGATGATCTCCCCCTCCAGTGGCATCGATCCGGAAATCCGTCGCAAGCGACTCGTCAATCGCATTCTGCGCAATCAAGTCGGTGACCGGAAGATGATCTCCGGGTTCGGTCGATCCCGGACGTATGATCGTGCAGAAAGCCGCATCATCGAGCACCGTGAACCAGCCGAACTGGTAAAACTCACCGCGATCCGGATTGTCCCCGATATGTCCACCCGACGATCCGATCATTTGGTAGCGAATGCCGTCTTTCTGCATAAAGGCGCTGTTGTGGTAATGTCCCGAGAACACCCAATCGACGCCACCTCGCACGAACATCGTGTGCATCTCGTCCGGCAACCCGGATTGCGCGGCTTCCAACCAGAACGGCTTGTGAAGAAACACGCAGGTGAGGGGTGCCGCGGCGTGCGCTTCGAGATCGCCCGAGAGCCACTCGATCTGATCGCGCCCCATGTTCTCGAAGCTCCGGATCTGGCTGACATCGAGCACGATGAAATGAACCAGGCCGGAATCGAACGAATAATACGCGGGAACTCCGGTGCGCTTCGTATACAAATCTCTGCTCGCGTCATTGAAAATATCGTTGTTGCCCGGCACGAAATGAAACGGCATCGACAGAATCGAAAGGTGTTTCAGCACAAGATCCCATTCCCGATTGATTGCATCAGCGTCAGGTTGAGGCCCCTCGATCAGATCTCCGACGGTGATGACGAGATCCGGTTTGAGATTTTCGATGTCGCGCAGGGTTTTCTCAAAGACGGAGTCGTCAGCCGTTCCCGTCCGATCGCCCAGGATAGCGACACGAAGCGCCGCCTGCCCGCTTTCGACGGAACATAGAACCAGCAGCAGAGTGTATAACCAATAAAAACGTTTCATGTGTGAATCTCCCGTTGATCAATCCGCCCGGAATCCCATCGACTTCAAACACGTGCCGTCGATGGTTTGCGGAAGCCGGATTATCATCGAATGGATCCGAATTTACAACAGCGACGCTCCAAGGTTAAGATAGCACGGCACGCAGGAGCACGATGTATGACCGCCACTTCCGAAATATTCCGTCTGACCGCCATTGTACCCGCTGCCGGTCGTTCGAGCAGGATGGTGAGATTTAAACCATTGCTTTCGTGGCCGCCGGACACGGCAAACGGTGCAACCGTCATTGAATCCACGATTCGCTCGATCCGCTCGGGCCTCCTTCGCATCCATCCGATCGAGTGGAACATCATTGTCGTTTGCGGGCATCGTCTTCCAGAGATGTCTCTTCTGTTGCGAGCACGATTCGATGATATCCGCGTGATCGAGAATCCCGATCCGGACGCTCCGATGAGTTCATCCATCAAATGTGCGATGCCGGAAGCTCTTGAAGGATCCTATATCATGGTCCTTCCCGGCGATCATCCTGCGGTGCGTTCTGACACGATTCGCGAGGTTGTCCGGAAGGCGATGTCGGAGCCGGGCTCGATTGTTGTTCCATTATACAACGGAAGGAGGGGGCACCCGGTCGTTTTCCCGCCTCACCTCCATGCGCGGCTCGCACGACCGGATCCGGATTTGGGTTTACGAGCGATCATGCATGACCCGGATGAGGTTGTCGAGGCGATCGAAACCGGTGATCCCGGCATTCTTCTCAACCTGGATTATCCGTCCGATTACCGTACCAGGAATTCATGAAGGAGCGGCCCGGCGGATTGATTGAGAACGGAAAAAACAGTAGCATGAACCCCGGACTTCCTCGGGAGGGTTGGATCATGGAGCATGTGTTGACGCAGGAGAAAACCCATGTTGTCGGAAAACCGGTCATCCGTCCGGATGCACTCGAGAAAGCGGTTGGTCGGTCCCGGTATGTCGCGGATCTGATGCGTCCCGGCATGTTGCATGCCGTCACGGTTCGAGCGCCGCAGGCGTCCATGTCTTCCGTACGGATCGATGCGTCCGTCGCTGCCGCCATGCCGGGGGTGGTGTGTATCGCCACGGCATCGGACATCCCCGGAGCCAACCGAGTGCCTCTGGTGTTTATGGACCAGCCGTTCCTGGCCGAATCTGTCGTCCGGTTCCATGCCGAAGCGGTCGCGCTCGTGGCCGCCGAAACGTATCTCGACG
>CAYYMM010000002.1:0-118327 GCA_964472395.1 uncultured bacterium
ACCACCCGACTCCCGTCCCGCGTGATCGAGGCATGGGTCTCCTCCCAGTATTCAACCGTCGTGTTGGGGGTCTTTGCCAGATACACGACCCTCGCATCCGTAGTATCGAGTGTCACAAGAACGATGGATCGGTCGAGCCAGTTTTTCTCGGGTAGAGAGGGCTGTATATACGTCGAAACAAGTGCATATCCGGCATGGTTGCATGAAATATGCACACCGGATTGAAGGCCGTACGGCGAGCCGAAATCATAGAAAAGCCGGATGAGAGGCGTGCGATTCGTCCCGTCGTAACTGCCTCCGGCCTCGAGGATCGGCTGGGTCGCGAAATCGATCGGGATCAAGTCGATATAATCCGTATTGATGTTCTGCATGACGATCACCTCGCGCCCCGACGCATCGATTCCGACATCCGAATGCGCCGTCGCGTAATCCAGCCGGTGAAACTGCGTCAGGTCGCGTGTCGCCATGACCAATCCCGCAAGAAGTCCCCCGTTATTGTAGTCGGATCCGATCAGAAGATAGTTCCCGTGCCACGACATGCCGACCCAGTCGATCAGCCGTTCGTTTTCCTGAAGTGTGCGCACACCCAGTGTCGAACCGGTCGCACGATCCCAACAGAACAGATGCACCGGTTCATAGTTCTCCTGCGCATCTCCCTGCAGCATCAGACCCCAGTAGCGCATATCGACAGACGGCTCCCCTTCGTCCTTGCACGTGATCCGATAGACATTCGATGACGCGATCAGAGGACCGATGATCGAATCCTGCGTGAAATCGACGATGGTCGTCAGATCACCGGTCGTGACGTCGAGCGTCACGATGCTGAAATCGATGAATCCCCACAGCAGATTTGCATTGGAGGGGTCCCATCGCGGCTCGGACAGTGAGGGCTGGATCACGAGATTCGCGGATGTGTTGAAGGGGATCGAAGCTGTCGAGTAGACGTCCCAACCGTCCGACGGATCGAGCAGAATCAGGGATTGGTCGACGTTGAACGGATCGAATCGGGAGTATTCATGCCGCGAATGGTAAATATCGCGCGTGGTCGCCTTGAACAGAATCGTCCCGAAGGACGGCTCGAAATACTCGACACCGGGATCCGGTTCCGCCAGGGGCACGAGCGGATACCTCGGGTTGTTGCCCGACAGGGGATCCGGAACCTCGGTGAAAGCGTAATCCGGTGCATACTCCAGCGCGAACGTGATCGGAATACCAATGAATACAATGCTCAGCACGATTGCTCTCATCATGCGGGTTTCCTCCATCCTGCCGGCCGATCGTCGAGTCCGGCCGGGACAATCGGTGTCAATCTCAGTATAATGAAATATACGGTTCCGAGTCGAACCCACCACCGGATCCATTGACAGACTTTAACGCCCCTCAACGGAGGAACTCATGAAGCATGATTGGACACGGTCGATCTTCGTCGCGCTGAGCTTGTGTGTATTCATCCTACCTCAACCGGCATTTTCGACCGATTCCCCTTCTCCCGCATCGTCACCATCCCCGACCTCTTCCCCCTGCCCCGACTCCGCAACGCTCAACGCCGTCGCCTGGGTGCAAACCTCGGCGGAATACGCAGGCCTGGCGATCGGTGCATTTCACCTCGCACAGGAGCGTCTGACAGAAGCGCTCGCGAATCCGGATCGATCCTGGTCGGCGGCTGTGGAACAGCCTGCGCCGGACGCGGCCCTGCCTCCAGTGGTGATCGTGGATCTGGACGAGACCGTCCTGGATAACTCGGCGTTCGAAGCGCAGGTGATCATCGATCAGGTGCGCAGAGTTCATATCCAGCGCAAGGAGTTCGTGGATCTGGGAGGGTCGCGACTCGTTCCGGGTGCTCTCGAGTTTATCTCATCCACTCTGAACGCAGGCGTCCGGATCGTGGCGATTACGAACCGACGTCTTCCGGAAAAGGATCATACTCTCGCCAACCTGATCGCGCTCGGCATCCCGGCCGACGATCCGGCACGTTTCGAGGTCATGTTCAGGAACGATTCCGTCGGTTGGACGCGCGACAAGACCTCGCGGCGCGCGGAAGTCGCCCGGACACACCGCATCGTGCTCATGATCGGCGATCAGATCGGCGACTTTATATCCGTCGAGGGGCTGGACAATGCGAAGGAGCGTGAGTTGGCCCGTATACATGCTGCTCGCTGGGGGGTGCACTGGATCCTGCTGCCCAATCCAATATACGGCGACTGGTCGAGGGATGCGCGGACGCTGATACGAGGATATAAATAGACGCCTTCGGTTCGATCAATCGTCGGCATGAACGATTCTGCGATATCCGGACTGACACGGGCTCATCCGGCCAGCAGGCGATCGATGCGATACATCCAGCGCCTTGCAGTTCTCCCATTAAAAATGCATCCTGCCAGCGCATAACAGGCAGGATATCCCGAGTCGGATGTGTGGTAGCATCCGGCACATTCCGGAAGCGAATCGAACGAGATACTCCCGTGGAGTTGACGTAACCGGCGCATCGTGTCGTTGTTCCAGAGTTCCCTGAGGGTATGTTCGTGAAGGGATCCAAGAGGAAAGCGGTCGAGGGTGCAGCAAGGGAATACCGTTCCGTCCGCGCGAATGTATGCAGGACCAAGCCAGAGAATCGGGCAGGATCGGCGACGTAGTGACTTGGTGATACTGCTTTCAGGTCGATCCGCGATCGTGCATCTCCGGACCGAGATTCCATCGGGATTCAGAGCGCGCACAAACTTTCGGAAATCGGCTTCTTTCCGGTGCATTTCAGGCCATCGGATCATCTGGATCACGATGTTCGTGCCTTTCCCGGCCGCCCTGCAGGCTGAAATCAGTTCTCGACTGGTTCGGACAACATCATCAAAGCGAGCACCCAGACGGTATTTCTCATAGATTTCGGGAATATGCGAATCCATGGCGATGATGAGCAGATCAGGTCCCGCTTCCATGACAGCCCGAACCTCTTCTGAAAAAGGATACGCGGCATTCGTTGTGATATCGGTCACGATCCCGAGCGCTTTACAGCGTTCAACCGCATGTGGAAGATGCGGCCACAAAAGCGGTTCTCCCCACCCGAAGAGAAACACCATCTCGACCTCGTTCCGGCATTTGTCCAGAATGCCCATACACAGATCCCGATCCATGTGCGCCGGTTGTGTAATGAATTCAGATCGCCGGCAATTGGGGCACCGCAGATTGCAGTGAGACGTCACTTCCAGTAAAACTTCCGAGGGACCGACGCGAAGGTGGCTCGATAGCGTCAACCAGCCTTGGAGACGCTCAAAGCGCTGCATCAATCTGTATTCGATGTGCATGGGCGCTCCCCGGTGACATGCTCCGCCAGGGATCCGGCAATCAGACCGGCCAGGACGGAGTCTCCCTTCGTATTCAGATGGTAGGCATTCGAGTAAAGATCACTGGTTTCGGAATAATCAGGGATCACAGGATCCGGATCAATCAGTCGAGTCGAATGGTTCGGAAATCGCTTGAGACGCTCACGTAACGCGTTTCGGTATTGCACGATCGGATCTTGCGAGCCGTCTTCATAAAGCGCTTTTCGCAGGAAACGCAAGACTGCTTCCATCCGTGGAATGTTCGGTCGTGATCCATGCCCGAATCTGGCGATTTCAACGATGCAGGTCTCGATGTCCAACGCCGCCAAGTCGTCCGCGAGTCGGATCATCTCAGTCGCATATCGCACGGGTCCACGATGCTCCAGCACATCATTCACTCCTCCGATGACGACGATGAGGTGAATCTCCGGGTCCGACAGGAGGCCGATCTGATATCCGGTTCGGGAATCTCGCCGGAAAAGTTCCATACGAATCCGTCGGCTATCCGCCCCCCGGTACCCCTCGCTGCGGCATTGCACCGTGATTCCCCGCTTCTCAAACGAAGCCCGGAGAGGGGTTTCCAGCCGACCGTCCGCAACCCAGCTATCGCCGATCAGTCCGATGTGTCTCGTACCCGATACCCGATTCGGCGCAAGCCCGATCGGCCGACTCGATAGCTCTCGATCCCGATCATCGGAACACTGGAAAAATCCGTACAGAAAAATGAAACCCGCAGCAACCGCTACGAAAAAAACTGTACGAGTACGGTATCCCGACATGAATAAAATTCAACCCCTACGGACGCATAACTAAGTCTCAAACCGGTTAGAGTATATAACAATCCCAACACAACTTGCCACCAGATTTTTAAGATCAATCGTTCAATTTCTTTAATGATCCGACTGACTGAATCCGATCACTTGACCCAGTTGTTCACACTTCGATACACAGACTTGCAATCTCGTGTATACCGCGTGGCGACAGTGTGTAAATCCCATCCCCCAACCGATCAAACCATCCGTACACATTTCGATACAACGTGGTCCGGACATCCGTTTCCTGTAACTCTTTGGCAATGTGCGCCGCCTTGGACGGGCCCTGTTCCCTGAGATACAACGCAATCCGGATCGCCCGCTGCCGGTATGCCGTCATCATCACCTTCCTCCGACCGCTGCCTCCGGGCATCGGATCACCCTGTCTTCGCTGGAATTCCCCCAGCATTTTCCGACGTCGGCCGCTGTGTATTCTCGGTTGGTACTGACCCGGATCGATCACGACGTCGGCTCGGCTGCGTTTCGAGTTGGACAGGATCAGTATGAGTCCGATTCCGAGCATCCGGAGCAGTTTGACGATGTGACGCCGGCGTTTTCGGAATGCCTTGCATGTCGAGGGGATGCCGATGTAAACGAGACTGGAGATACTGAGGCGGTTGACGGCCTGGAGAACGACATCGAGACTGAATGCGAGTTTCAGTTCGACCACGACCGGTTCATCGTCGGGTCGGACCGCGAGCACATCGCACTCGCCGATTTCGCCCTTGACGACATACCCCTGGCTCTCGAGCAACCGTTTGACGGGATGGTAGAGGTCGACTTCCTTCATGAGTGCAGTCAGGGGATCGTCACGCCGTCAGTTTGCGGCCCAGCGCGGCGAGATACAGTGTGAACATCGTATCGCCGTCCGCTCCGATGATCCGATCGACTGCGTCGTCATCGAACGCGGCGATCGCACAGGCACCGCATCCCGTCGACTCCGCCGCAAGATACAGATTCTGGCAGATGTGGCCGGCATCGAGATGCAGATAGCGATATCCGCGTTCTCCGTATCGCCAGGTCATCCGGTAGGGAATCGCCATCCAGATGAATGTGACGGCGCAATCCAGGATCATATGTTGTCCGAGACAGGCGTCGGTCAATTGCCTCGCCGTGTCGGGTTTCGCGCCAACGAGTCCGAGTTCATGGGATCCGGCGATGTAGCGATAAAGACCCGGTTGTACCCGGTCGACCCGATTGATCAGAAGGAATGTTTCGATGGCATGCCTGGCGCCTGCGGAAGGCACGGTCCGCAAGGTGTACTTGGGATGTGATTGCTTGATTCCGTGGGAACTCCACAGCAGATACGAGAGTTCATCAAGGGAAATCGACTCGTCCTGATACTCACGTACACTCAACCGCTGTTCGATCAGCTTCGTCAGATCCGTCTGTGCCGGAACGAAGCGGCGGGGATCCGGAAGCTCGATCCGTTTCATGCCGTCCGGCACGGGCAGTTCCACCGGAGGTTGCACGATCCCTCGGGTCTGGTCTGATTCACTCATGTTGATGTATTTCGTCATTTCAATGAATGTTTGTCCCGTTGTTTTCATGTATCCTCCATCGTATGGCGCATGTGCCCGCACTCACGGAGCGCTCTGATTGTCCAGCACGCGCTGATAGACCGTGTCGGCGATCGCATCGTAATCCCGATCTTCGGGATAGACCGCCGGCAAAAACGTCACACTGATTTTCGACCAGATCCGGGGAATGCGGTTTCCTTTCGGGAATGCTTCGAACGCGCCTTTGATGGAAACCGGCACGATCGGGACATTGAGTTCTCGGCTGAGGATGGCGAATGTGCGTTTGAACGTGTTGAGGCGACCGTCGCGTGTGCGCGTGCCCTCCGGGAAAATGATGATGTTCTTGCCGTTCTTGAGCACCTCACCCAGTTTCTGAAGCGACTGTTTCAGATCCCGATTGATGTCCATGACGATGACATTATTCCGATTGGCCAGCGCGCGGATCCAACGATTCCTGACATGCTTTGCCTTTGCGTAGAAATACGTTTCCTTAAGCACATTGTATTTCATGTAGATCGCGACGAACAACCCGTCGATGAAACTCTGGTGATTCGGCGCGATGATGCATGGCCCTTCCGGAATGTTTTCCGCTCCTTCACCTCGCATCCTGAAATAGAACTTCAGCAGAACCGAGGCCGTATTCCGGAACAGGTTCATCGTGAACCATCGTCTGGGGAGCGTCAGATCGACATGTTCCTTAAAAATCGCTCCCCAGCGCACGACCTCGACGGCCATCTTCTGCTTCTTTTCTCTCAGATACTGCGCAAGCTTTTCGACAGTCGCATTCTGCAGCAGGGCGTCTTCCCGGATGTCGGTTCCGAATGTTGAATTCAGAAACGTGAGGAGGCTGACCTTGTCGAGTGAATCCATGCCGAGATCGATTTCGATATGGTCATCCGGACGGATCTCCGACCGTGTCTGTTCCTTCATGTAATCCCGAATGACCTGATATTCCTCGAATCCCGGCTCGGGTGGCGCATGGCGTTCCCGATTCTGACGCGATTCGACGAGTTCGGCGAGTTTGAACCGTTGGATTTTGCCCAGTCGTGTTTTGGGGATTTCTTCCTTGACGATTGTGTACTGCAAGATTCGTTTGGCCGGAGAAGCCGCGCGGTTGTAGCGGTCGACGACATCCCACCGGACGAACTCGTCGAAATTCAGGATCCCTTTTTCGCTGACCAGCCGGAAATCGGGATAAATCAGGGCATGCAGCGCTTCTTTGTAAAACAGCACGGCGGTCTCGGCAATGCAGGCCGACATCTCGGTCAGCTTGGTCTCGATCTCGGCAGGATTGATGTTCTTTCCATTCGGCAGCACGATGATTTCCTTGATCCGTCCCGTGATGTGGATGAACCCGTTCCTGACAAATCCCACGTCTCCGGTGTGCAGCCAGCCCTCCCGGAGAATCTCGGCGGTTTCCTCGGGCCGGTTGTAATACCCCTGCATGATGTTCGGGCCACGCGCACAGATTTCATCGTTTTCGGCTATCCGGATCTCGAGTCCCGGCAAGGCTTCCCCCGCCGACCCGATTCTCCAGCGCCCCGGACGGGTGAACGTGATCATGGGAGCCGCTTCGGTCATTCCGAACCCCTCGAGCATCTCGAATCCCAGCGCTTTATAGTCCCGAGCGACATCTTCATCGAGTTTGGCGCCGCCGCAGACCATATACTCCATCTTTCCACCCAGTTTATCGTGGACTTTCCGGAACACGAGTTTCGACACCGCGCGGACATTGATCAGGCGGATCAGCTTGAACAGCAACCGCGTAACGGTCTTTTGATTGATCTTGTCCATGATCCCTTTTCGGATGACCGCATACAGACGCGGAACACCGATCATGATCGCGATCCCGTGACTCAGTGTCGCCATGATGGCATCCGAGGTCATTCCGGGGGAGAAGGCGATGGTGGCGCCGACCGCGACCGGAGCGACCAGGGTTCCGATCAGGGGAAAGATGTGGTGCATCGGCAGGAGTGCGAGAACCTTACGTTCGGGCGTGAAGATCGGGATCTCGATCGATACGGCATCGATATTGGCGATCAGATTACCGAATGACAACATGACCCCTTTCGGGCTCCCCGTCGTCCCGGAGGTATAGATGATGACGGCTGTCCGTTCGGTATCCTCGATCGTCAGCGTGTCCGGGATCGCCTGGGTCGCCTGCACGGAAATATCGTCGAAGACCATGATTGTGAAACGGTAGGTGAGTCGTTCGCATGCGAGTCTGAGGAGTGATTCCGTGTCCCGCGAGCAGAAAATCACTTCGGGGGTGCAGTCATTGAGGATAAACGCGACTTCATCGGCCGATGCCATGCAGTCGATCGGGACGACGACCGCACCATCCGCCCAGCCCGCGAAGAACGCGTAGGCCCATTCCGGTCGGTTGGGAGAAAATATGGCGATTTTCCCGGGTTTCATCCCGGAGAACAGCTCGCGATACTGCGCAACATGCGCCAGCAGTTCCCGATAGGATATCCGTTCCTCCTTCCAGATAATGGCACAGTCGGAACTCGATCGAATGAAATCGTATGAACGCATGCGGGTTTCCTTTCCCGTTCGATCCGCGGCAGGATCGGACGGGTGCAGTATATGCAAACCGGTGGCTTGTGGCTAGTGGCTCATTTCATTCGTCGAGTCTGCAAGGCGTCGCGATGCAGAGATGGATCAACCCTTTCGGAAAATCAGTCCGCCTCCCAACAGGAAACTCAGGGTCAGCAAGAGGAAACCGATTCCAATCGGCCCGTTCGTCGGAACCGGGAGAGGTGTCGGGGTCGGTGTCGGGGTTCCCGGTGGAGTGCTGGGGGTCGGGGTCGGGGTGTTCGCAGGAGTTTCGGTGGGATCAGGAGTCGGTGTTGCGGCGGGCGGGCAGGGATCACCGATCTCGGTCAGAAACCATGGCGAATAATCGACGTCCCCGAATACGGCATCACCGGTATCCCCCGGTCCGTTGCCTGCCGGACCATCCTCGTCCCCCCACCAGTTGTCTTCGGCGAACACGGATCCGGTGTGTGCGCTGGTCTCGACCTGAAGACCCGCCGCCTGGTTGCCGATTATATTGTTGAAGCGGACGGAGACATTCAGGTTGGGGAACCCGGTTTCGGGTGTCAGATGGATGCCGTATTCGGTTGCGTTCAGGATGTCATTACAGGAGATTATGACTCCATCCGACGTTCCCGGCAGGTAAAAATTCGTGTCATATCCATCGATGGTGTTGTTTGAGAACGTACCGATACTGCCCTCCCGAAGCCAGATTCCGATTTCTGTTTCTGTCGGATCGTTCTCGATCGCACTGAGACTGAAGCTGTTTCCATCGATCAGCGTCGCCGCGAGATTCTGCCTGAAATTCAACCCTTCACCGTACCCGGTGATCGTGTTGTTCAGCCACGAAATCGTACCAGCGGATGTGACCCATGTGACCAGAGCGCGGGCATCGTTGGAATCTCCGTTCACGCCGTCGACGATGTTGTCCGATACCGTCACGACTCGTGATGGCTGGCCCTGGATGGTGTTCAGGTACAGCGCTGCCGAGTTTCCATACTCCGGACCGGGTCTCAGATCGTAGATCTCATTGGCATGGACCGTGACGTCTCCATCGAATGGACCACCGACGGCCGAGACCAGCTGGACCTGGATGCCGTAATTGGTGTTGGTAATCACGTTTTCTTCGATTGCCGCAGGCGACATCGCGATGATGGCGCGATTGTCACGACTCGTTCCGCTGACGATCGGTTCATAGAGATTCGTGATCGCATTGTTCAGAATCCGGGGAGGTGCCGGCAGGTTGGAGTATCCGGAGTCGATGAAGCTGCAGATACCATAGGTGACAAAAGACTCCGAGAGCGTGTTGTCCGAGACCGTCCCGGCGGCATTTTCCAGGGTGATACCGGTCGGGTTCCAGCCGATCGGCAGATTGGCCGACCGGATGCCGTGAATCGTGTTGTTCGTGATGGTGATGCCGGTCATGATATCGTACCCGCCGATGCAGTAAACGGCGTCACTGTTGTAATGATGGATGTCGCAGTCGAGAACCTGCACGGAAGTCACGACGAGCGGTGCCGTGCCATCGAAATCTTCGATCATGATTCCCTCATCGCAGATCGATTCGTTACCTGCGAGTTGCAGGGCCTGGATCGTCACGTCATCGGCACCGACGAGAACATGGGTCATGCTGAGGAAGTAGAAATCCGTCTGAATGCCCGACGGCACAAGAATGGTCGAACTGCTGCCCACTCCCTGCAGAGTCAGGGCCCGGTCGATCAGAATGTCTTCCGTGTAAGTACCCGCCTCCACCTGGACCGTTCCGCCGGTGACAACCCGGCCGATCGCCTCGGTGATCCGCGGACTCGAACCGGTTTGAACCGACGTATCGTCCGCATGGAGATACGACAGATCGGGCTGAAAACCCGGAGCGATATCGGTGTCCGTGCCGACATGGATCCAGGGCGTGTAGTCAACAGGCCCGGTTCCGGATATCATACCGGCCACGTCGACCGGAGTGTTCGCGTTCCACCAGTTGCATGACGCATCGATCGTCAATCCGGCAATGGAAGCGTCCAGACCATCGGTATTCTCGATCGAGCAATGGTGGATGGACACCGAATAGATACTGGCAACAGACGCAGTTTCATACACTTCGAAACCGACCGTATGTCCGGCAATCAGTTCATTGTCGAACGTGGCCGTGATATTGCCGTCACCATAGGAATAAATGAAATACCCGTAGGAATTCGTCGTGCCATTGCTCAGGATGGCATTGTGATGACAGTGGGCAGTCAGGGAGGATCCGGCCGAAGCATCCTCGTCCACGAGAATGACTCCCCCTTCGATGTTGTCATGAATCCGATTGTTGAAGGCTTCCAGGACGATGTCGACATTACCGGCATATCCGTTCAACTGGTTGCCGACAATCAGACCCTGCTGGTTACCGTAGATCTCGTTGTCTTCGAGTGTCATGGTCTTGACGATCGGATCGACCACCGTGTTTGTGTAGCAGTTTTCGATATAGATTCCTCCGGATGCGCTCCCATCGGACAGGGCAGGCGTGTCAAAGCCGTACATTTCGTTAGACCGGACCACGGCAACGGATGCGGACCCAAGTTCCATGGCATATCCGAAGTCGTCGAGGGTCTTGTAGAAGAGATTGTCTTCGATCAGCATGTCGACATAATCATGAGCCAGAATACCCAGTCGACCACAATTGATGAAGGTATTGCCTGTAATCGTGGCCGAAGCGCGAGCCGTAGGTGTGAATGTCGGCGCCCGGAAGTAGCTCGTAATCTCTCCGTAGAAACCGGCGGCGTCCGACGCTGACATATTTTCGAGTACATTGTCCGAGACTGAACCGGTGCTGTCCCAATAGAGAATACCGAATTTGTTATTGCCTTTGATGAGATCAAAATCCATGGTCATCCCCGACAGATCGGCTCCGGTCGAATTCACGACGCGGATAGCGCACTGTCGGGCCGAACCGTATCCGCCGACGTTGAACGGCAGGGTCGTCGCCGGCCGGAATACGACCGACCCGGCTCCGGCCCCCTCGATGGTTAACCCGGAAAAACCTTCAATGTTCAGCGGGTCGGAGTAGATCCCCGGCCGGACCATGATCGTATCGCCGTTGCCGGCCGCGGCGATGGCAGCCGGGATCGTGGAGTAACAGGGACTCAGGCTTCCGCACGTCGGGTCGTCATCGTCGACGTATAAAATCGCGGCCGACACCAAGCTGCCCGAGAGGACCACCCAGGCAACCACGCTCAGGCCGATCAGCCATCCGCAGTGAAAACGATTCTCGGAGTAAACCTGTTTCATGAGCACCTCCATGATTTTGCGGACTTCTTCCGGGCGCTCGTGACGCACCGGAAACGCTATGTCTGAATCGATGATTATCCTTAATTTACTTCAGGTTTCACGGTTTGTCAACGTCGACAGGCCAACTGGAAATGATCTGCATCGCGATCCAGCGATCACGGGGCATCCCATCGCTTGATTTTTTTCCGTTTATCGGGTACAAATCTCTCTCTGTTCAGAGTGTAACCCGGAGGCGACCATGTCGGTTCTCTTTTTGATTTATATCTGTCTGGCAGTCGGCGGATTCGCCATCATGGCATTTTCATTTCTGCTGGGAGGCGGTCATGACAGCGACCAGGCAATGGATCATTCACTGGATCACGAACCCGGTGTCGATCATGATCAGGATGGGATGGAATCGGTCATCGAGGGGGACCATGATTCGGCCGTTCACCAGATTCACTGGTTTTCGACCAAGGTTCTGAGCGCATTTCTGTCGTTTTTCGGATCGTCCGGCGCCATATTCCTCTTTTACAACATGCGCGCGGTATTCTCGTTCATTTTCAGCCTCACCATCGGTCTCGCCGCGGGATATCTCATGAACCTGCTTCTCGAATTCCTGATCGATCAGCAATGCACCTCGAGTTACCGCGCGGAATCGCTCATCGGAAGAACCGGCAGGGTTCTGCTTCCGATCGGGCCAGGGACAACCGGTGAGATCGAAGTCGAGTGCAATGGCCGGAATCAGATCGTGCGGGCCCGATCGGTCGAGGGATCCCGCGAAGTGGCAAAAAACGAGCACGTAACCATCACAGGGATTTCCGGCGGACCCGTTTTACTGGTCAAGCCCGAAGAACCCTGAGAACTCCTCAAGGAGGAATATGTGAATCAGCTTCAAGGATTGTTTTCGATGGGTAATTTATTCGTGCTCCTGATGGTGTTGCTCGCCATCGGCGCGTTTCTGCTCGCCATCAAACTGATGATCGGCAACTATCGCAAAGTCGGAACGAATGAGGCGCTGGTCGTCTTCGGACGGAAGCACAAGCGAACCGTCACAGGACCGGACGGACGCACACAGGTTGTCGTGGACGGATTCCGGGTCATCTCGGGCGGCGCCGCTTTTGTATGGCCGATCATCGAATCCTGCAAAACGATGCTCACGGGCGCGCATCAGTCGAAGGTCACGGTCAGCAAGGTGGTCACGGCCAAGGGGGTTCCGGTCACGGTCGAAGCCGTTGCGACGTTCAAGATCGATACGGAAGAAAGCATGCTCTATGAAGCGGCAAAGCGGTTGCTGGATCTGACTTCCGAGGAAATCGAGCAGATGACCCGGGAAATTCTCGAGGGCGGCCTGCGCGGTGTGGTCGCGACGATGGAAGTCGAGGCATTGATCAAGGACCGGTCCGCTTTTGCATCCAAAGTTCAGAACGAAGTTGCCGAAGATCTCGCCAGACTGGGCATCCGCATCGACAACTTCGTGATTCAGGATATCACCGATGCCGAGGGTTACATCGAAGCGCTCGGAAAACAGAAAACTTCCGAAATCAAGCGGGATGCCGAGATCGGCAAGGCCGAGGCGACTCGCGATCAGGAAATCCGGGTTGCCGTGGCGATCCAGGAAGCCGCTGAAAAATCCAGTTCAGCCCTGCAGATCGGAGAGATCGCCAAGGCGGGGTCACGGCGCGCCATCTCGGATGCCGAACGGCTCCGCGATATTCAGATCGCTCAGAACACGGCTCAGGTTCAGGCCGAACAGGCTCGGATTCCGATCGCGGCGGAAGTGGCGGAAGCCGAAATGTCTCAGAAGCTGAAAGTCGCTCAGGTTCAGGCCGAACAGGCTCGGATTGTGGCTGAAACCGAGTTGCAGCAGAAAAACCAGAGTCTGAAGGAAGCGCAGCTGCAGGTTGAGGTGATCACGCCGGCGAAACGAGCGGCGGACGCCAAAGTCATCACCGCCGAAGGCGATCGGTTGGCGGCGGAGAAACTCGGTGAAGCGGCATTGATCAAAGCGACCAAAGACGGAGATGCCGCCAAAGCGACTCAGGCGGCTCTGGCAGAGGGTCGCAAATCGATGGCCGCCGCCATTCAGCGAGAACTCGAGGCGCAGGCTGCCGGTGAGCAGGCCAAACTGATCGCGCAGGCGGAAGGCGACAAGGCCCGGCTTCTGGCGGAAGCCGAGGGGATCAAGGCAAAACTGACGGCTGAAGCCGAAGGCGTCAAGGCGAAGTTACTGGCGGAAGCGGAAGGTGTGCTGAAGAAAGCGGAAGCCTACGGGCAACTCGATCAGAGCGGTAAATTCATGTTCATTCTCGAAAAACTGCCGCAGATCATCGACGCGCTCGGGAAAGCCATCCACGAAGCCGGTATGGGAACCTTTGCGCCGATGGCCCAGGCGATCGGCAACGGACTGGCCGGCGTCGACGAAGTCCGCATCATCCAGCTCGGTCCGGATGGAAACAAATCCGGCGCTCTGGGACAGTTTTCCAACCAGGTCCCCGATATCATCTTCAATCTGCTTCAGAAATCGAATGCCATGGGACTGATGCCGATCATCGAACAGGTGTTCAGCCGCGCCGGTATCGATCTGGATTTGCTGAAAAACACGACCCTCACCGCCCCGACAGACGGGACGCCGAAAAGCGTCGAGCCGCCTGCAACCCCTCACGTCTCCGATCCTGCATCACCACAACCGGCTCCGAAACCATAGGATCTCACTCCATCCGCTCGACCGGCGAACCGATTTCGGCGCAGATATACTCGCAGCACGCCAGGGCCGGTTCAACCGGAAAGCTTGCGGCGATCCCATCACGATAGAGACTCCCGGCCTGCATCAGAGTATCCCGGTGATCCGGCGGGACAAGCGGGAATGCCCATGCGATCCCCTCCCGCTTCGACAGAAACAGGCCTTCGCGGAAGAAGGCCCATGCCCGGCAATGATTCAGGACGGCGTAGAGCGGATTCCGGTCGATCTGACGGCGCGCCCAGGCGAGATCGACGGCGAGTGCCATTTCGAAGTGACCGAGCGGTACCGGAGGGAATGCCGGTGCGATCGGTTCGCCATCGAGACAGATTCCGCGGTGATGCAGCATGGTGATGTGGGCTGCGAGATCCGGGTCGAACAGCGGGTGGCCGTACCAGTGTTTCCAATCGCCGGACAGCAGGTCTTCCGTCGTCCGGAAGCGCCAGTCTTCGCTGTAATGGTAATCGTACGGCGTGGGGTGACGCCAGGGCACGAGTTGTGCGGCGTGGAGGACGGAAAATTCGAGCGGTGACGGATTGCGGGAAATCGTCAGGGTCGACTCGGCCAGGTCCCGCAAGGCATCGATTGGCGCGCGATCGTGCAGCAGCACCAGCAGATCGATGTCGCTCGTTGAGGGGTTGAAGCAGCCCATGGCCATCGAGCCGTGCAGGTAGATGCCTTTGAGACGATCGGCGAAGATCGATTGGAGTGCGTGTCGGAATGCCGTCAGTTGATCCATCGGGTCACCAGGGCGAGCAGGTGATGTCGATCGAGTCGATTCCGTCATCTCCGCCGATGATCCGAGACAGGTCCGGGGTCATGAGCGCCGCCCAGAAGGTGAGGTGGAATTCGGTGTCGGTCGAAAATTCGCGGTCGACGATCTGATACTCTGCGCCATACGGTGCGGGCAGCAAATTGATCGGATGCCCATGAAACTCGGTGGACCAATTCGGATAAAACCAGAACTGGTTGCCATACTGCATGGCGACGATGAGAGCGGCCGGGATGGTTTCAAGGCTGTCGTGGTAGACGATCGCTTTCAGGTTTCCCGAGAAATTCCATTCCCTGTTATCGCTCTGCAAACGGACACCGTGCGTAACTCGTGAAAGACGCATGTAGACAATTCCATCCGATTCACCGGCCACATGGATCGAATCGTGTGAATCGATCCGGTGATTGAAATGGGGCTTGAAATATGGGTTCGTCGTCGAGCATGTGCGTGTCCCACACTCACCAAATCCATAAAAATGAACCAGAGCTCCAGTCGTTCCCAGGATACTGAAATGACCCGATTGCGTGAGTTGCAGCGAACCGCCATCGATCATCAATGCACTATGACCCATTAATACAACTGAAGGGTCAACCGCGGATAACTTCAGGTAATTCACATATTGGTCCGCGCCACCCACACATCCGGAATGAAAGGTATGCAGAATATTCAGGCTGCCGTCCGGACCTAATAATATCTCAACATCAGGGCATTCTGCCTCCAGGTAATCCAGTCTGTTGCTGAATACCCATTCACCATCCGATCGTAACCCATATCTCAGTTTTCCATATCTTCCCTGATACGGCTCCGATCGAAACACAACATTAGGCCGATTCAAATCATCAATTTCCAACTGATGCGAGCTGACGTGAACCGGGCGCACATCCCGATACACTTCCTCATGATGCCAACCACCGTTGTCGAGCCGGCGAGAATAACCGAGCACAGCGAGGTTGTCCTGATAATAGTAGTAAATCGCATGCTCCCGTTCCTCGTGATCATACGCGACCTGTCCGCACATGGCGCCTTCACGGATCACCTCATCCGTCCATCCCTGTTCCGTCTTCACCGTCAGCCTCAACTGGCCACCGATTTCGTAGCAGATTGCCGGTTGGTTATCACGATTCATTGTCACGGAATACTGCCCGATCCAGGGCCCTGTGGGATAGTCGAGAACGGTTTCCTGTTCCCATCCGATTGAGGTTTTTACCGCATGCATGAGTTGGTTTCTGCCATACCGGTACCACACGACATGAGGTCGATCATCACCGGGGTTCAGAGCGGTGCGAGGCTCCTGATTGTAGTACCCGCGTATCATGACCTTTCGATCCATGTCTCCGAGGGCATCGTTGTAGTGGTCGATTTCGATGAACCGGTCATGCCAGATGCCTCCGGATTTAACCACATGCAATCGCTGGTGTTCATCAAAGTGATGGGTGACTTCGGGCGTCCCTGAATTGTCGTCGATCATCGTCTCCTGGTGAGTTCTCACCCATCCCGATGATGTTCGTACAAACAAATCAAGATCAAGGTAGTTATCTCCGGAGAAAGAGCGAGACAGGTACCCGCAGATCGTTAAACATCCCGATCTCGACAGATCGGATGATTCACGAAAAAAATCGACCTCAGGCAGCTCTTCTACAAAAAGGTTCGGATCCTGGAACACAGCACAGTAATAGGTGTGGTCCAGTTGGTATACCACATACGGGCCTCCTGATTCATTGGCATACAGAACAGGTCCGTACCCGAGCGATTCTCCTTCAGCAATCGCGCGACACATCCAATCCTGGTGTTGTTCCGATACGAGAATGAGTTTCTTAGGCTCGCTTTTCTGCAACAGGGCGACATGCACCAGTCCCTGAGCATCCATTCCGATGGATGTGGAATGTTCGTCCACTTCCACCCCCCAGATCGTCTCGATGTCCCATCCATAATCATACAAGCGCGCAACGCATAACCGGAGGGGGCCGTGCGCGAGAAAACTGATGACGGGGTTGTCGATCGAGTCCAGGCAGATCGAGTTGTAGCGTCCGGCCAGATACAGATCCCCCGCCGGTTCGATCCGCCAGCCGTCATCTTCACGCACGGCATGGAACAGGCGCTTTGCCTTCGGATCGTAATACGCCACATGGGGAATACCGCTTTGACTGACGGCCATCGATGCTTCCAATCCGCACGGTGACGGAGCGATCTCCTCGGCCTGCCAGTCACCCCCCTCGGGACATCTCGCATAGATCAGCCGGTTCCCCCTCATCAGCATGTGGAGGGTGCCGGTCGAATCCGAGACGAAGCCTCTGGTCTGAAAACCCCAAAACGCGAGATCGTCTTCGATGATTTCCGTGTGCCAGGTCTCGGCGAGACACGGCGTGACACCGAACAGCAGCAGACATACGTAAAGCGGAACCGTCATCCGTAATCCGGTACGACGATTGCCATTTTTCATAAAAAGCCTCCATCCGGAAATTTCAGGACACCTCATCATCGTATTTTACAATCAGAGGAGCGCGATCACAATCGATGCGGCGAGACCGACCGCAACGACCCACAGAATATCGACTTTCAGAAGCAAGGCTGCGAGAGCGCTGACGGCCAGCACGATGTGACCGGCCGTCCAGGACACATTCGCCGCAAACTGAATGATCACGGCGCAGAGCAATCCGGTGAACGAACACAGCACGCCGGCGATGGAGCGCATGAACACGGGGTGACGGCGGAACCGGTCGAACAGGGGCGCGAGCAGCACCACGAGGAGAAACGAGGGGGCAAAGATGCCAATGGTCGCCAGAATCGCCCCCGGAATGCCTCCGATGCTCCGGCCGATGAATGCCGCGGTGATGACGATCGGACCGGGGGTGACCTGGCCGAGCACGATGCCATCGAGAAACTCCGGGGCCTCCAGCCAGTTCCGCTGCGTGACAATTTCGTGATACATGACTGGCAGCGCCGCAAATCCTCCTCCGAACGCGAACAGGTCGATCCGGGCCATCAGGAACACCAGATCGCGCAGGATCGGATCGAAAAATCCCAGAATCCACGTCAGCACGATGCCGCACAGCGCGATCCCGAGCGCCATTTTCCAAGTCGGTCGGATCGGTTGATCGGGACGGTTCGCGGACCTCGGCGGATCGACCGGAAGCAAGGCCCATCCACCCCCTGCGGCGAGGATGACGACCAGGATGGGATGGACTTTCAGGGCAAACAGACCAGCCGATGCCAGCGCCAGCCCTGCGGCTCGGACGCTCCGGATCTGAGGCCGTCCGAACATGAAAGCGGCGTTCGCGACGATTGCCACGATCAACGCCTGGAGACTCCCGAACACCGACGTGACGACGGGAAATCGTACGATATCCTGATAGATCGTCGCCAGGATCGTCATGAGCAAAAAGGCCGGCAGACCGAATCCGATGAACGCCGCGGCCGCTCCGGGAACCCCCCTGAGCATCAATCCGACGTAAGCGGTCATCTGGATCGCTGTGGCCCCGGGGATGCTCTGGCAGAGCGCCACACCGCGTTGAAAGGCTTCCGGATCGAGCCATCGCTTGCGTTCGACCGCCATCGTCCGGATATAGGCGATCATCGAAGGGCCTCCGAACGCGGTCAGGCCGAGTCGGAAGAAGGATCGGAAGAGGGTTGAGAGAGGCACGGATTCCATACGATCGGACATGTTAGATGAAGGATTCGCAGGACGCAATCGAAGCACTGACCTGGAACGGTGTTTCGCATCGTTCGAACATCCGTCCGTTGAATTCGTATAATGAGACAGCCACCGGGCGATACGTCCGCACTCGGAGGATTTCTCATGATTTTTGCCGTCCATGCCGACTCACCTGACGATTTCGACGCGATCGCGATCCTGGCAGAGAGTCTGCGCACATTCGGAGGCGCACATCGTTCCTCCAGCCTGCGCATTTACATCCGGGATGATCGGATCCCGCCCGACAATCCTCGCATTCTGTCGCTTCTGAATCGCTTCGAGGCGGATCTGCGAGTCATTCCGCCACCCGATCCCGCAACACTCTTTTTCCGCTACGCCGGCAAGGTGTATGCCGCTGCGCGCGCCGAGCAGGACGCGGGTTCCTCGGGCATCCTGGTCTGGATGGATCCCGACACGGTGATTCTGAAAGAGCCGTCCGCCTTTGAACTCCCGGATACAGCCTCGCTCGGGTACCGCCCCGTGATGCACCGCAACATCGGTTCACCATGCAGCGAATCTCCCGATGCATTCTGGAAGACGATCTATGAACTCCTCAGCATCCCCGACGATCGTCTCTTTTCCATGACAACCGTCGCGGACAGCGAAATGATCCGCCCTTACATCAACGCCGGCTTGTGCGTCGTCCGTCCGGAACGGGGGCTTCTGAGACACTGGCGGGACGCATTTCGGACGCTCGCGGGTAACCCGTTTCTGCGCGAAACGAGTGCGCACGAACCCCTCCGGCGCATCTTTCTGCATCAGGCCGGTCTTGCCGGCGCGGCCATGCTCGCGCTGCCCCGTTCCGAATGGCTCGAACTGCCGCCTACCTACAATTACCCGATTCTTTTCGACCGGGCGTTCCGGAGCCTTCAGACATTTAACGCATTGGAGGGGGTTGTGACCGCGCGATGGGAACAACTGCTGTTTGCTCCCGACCCGGCATGGCCCGGCAGACTCCGGGGTGATCCGGCCCTCATCGAATGGCTCGCGGAACGAATCCGGGTCCCGACTCGTTAATCTCGGATGATGAGCGACTTGAGCGCCGCCTTGCCACTCGACGTCAGCGCGATCTCGGCCATCAGCGTCCCGTTCCGCGCCGCATTTTCATACTTCGTCCCGCCGCCCTCCTCGACATAGAAACTCTCGATACCGAACTCCAGGCGATTGTACGAGGCCACTCGACCGCGGATGAACGTGCCTGTTGATGGAGGCTCCAGCCGATACCCGGCCGCTTTCCATTCCGTGCCGGACGCGTCGGGTTCCAGCAGCACATAGACCGGCTGGTCCTGCCAGTCCGAGTAACGCTTCGTTTCACGCGCATCGAGTGCGTCATCGATCGTGCTGCGATTGCTGATTTCGTAGGACAGAATCACATAATCGCCTCGGAAGAAATCCCGCGGATCGACCGGGACGACTTTGAGCACGATCGTCTGTCCCGTGAGGAGCGGGATCATGCGCAGGCCGATCATCGAGACCAGGATGATGAGGTGCATGAGGACGGCGATCAGGACGATGCCGCGCTCGCGCGATTTGAACCAGTCCGCCATGCGGTCGATGCCGAGGGGCAGCGCGACCGGACGATCGAATCCGTCATTCGCCACGATGAGCCTCCTTTCGCCGTTTCCAGTACATCGCCACGGCGAACAGGGCGCCGCCGCAGAGGAAGAACATGAGCGAGGCTCCGAGCATGCCTCCGAAGTCGCCGAACAGGTCGATATACCGCATGATCGCCCAGGCCAGGAACAGAAAGACGCCCGCCGCGAATGCCCGTCCGTGGTCGAGCTTCAGACCCCGCTGCATCACCCAGTAGGCGATCGCGATCATGGCGACATTGGCAATGACGGTTGAAACCGCCGCAACCGTTCCGACATACCCCGATATACCCATTCGCGAGTTCCAGATCGCCAGCAGCGTGATCGTTACAGACGGCAGAAACGCGGCCCATGGCGAGTATCCCGTGATTAAGGGGCGAGGCGATGGATCCGGTTTTTTCGAGAGTACGGCGAAGGCGACGACAGCCAGCGTGAGGGCTGCGATCAGGAATGTGCCGGTCAGCGTTCCGAAATCGCCCGGATGCTTCACCATCTGTTCGTTCAGATCCTGGAAGCCGAGCAGCATGAAGATGAACCACACGAGCGTGGCTCCCCAGGTGAAGTACGGCGCACCGAATCGGCTGCCCGGCGCATGCAGCAGCGAGATGGCACAGAAGAACGCACCGATCGCGCCCATGAAGAAAAGCGTGTTCCAGGACCAGTCCCGGTGCCAGGCGAACATTTGAAGGAACGACCACCATGCGAGCAGGGGGACATAGAGACTGATGGCTGCCGAGGATCCTTTCCGATATGCCCAGACCATGCCGACCAGTACCATCGGCAGGAGGGTGAATGCCCCGTTGGGGATTTGCAGCGACCCACCGAACCACATCGATTCCAGATGGGGGAAATGAAGGACTTCGACACCCGCCCAGACCCCCAGAAGTCCGATCAGGAGGAGGTGGTGCAGGATTGTATCGAGCGCCAGTGCGAACGGGAGCACGCCCAGGGCCCACCAGTAGATTCCATCCGGATAATGGGAGTTGATATGGAAGACCTGAGCGACCAGCCAGATGCCCGAGCCGTACAGGAGGCACCCCAGGAAGAAGAGGATTTCCGAGCCGAATCGGGCGTGTCGGACGTAACGCAGATAGTATGCGGCGGAATGGGTCAGGGTGATGAATCCGAGGATCACGACGAGTTTGACGCCGCGCGACAGGGCCTCCCAGTTGTAGCCGATCATGAGCAGGACGGCGAGTGCGATGAGGAACGCGGCGATTCCGAGCAGTGTGAAGATGGCGCGGGCGCCTTTGCGTGCGGAGATATCCGATGGTGATTCATACTGAGACAGGATCCGGTCGGATTGATCCGTGGAGATGATCGAGGAATCGCGCCAGTGTTCGAGTTCCGTGAGAAGCCATTTGCGTTGGGCATCGGTCAGGATTCGTCCGGGCATGTCGGCTCCTTCATGAGAGAGTTTCGGCCTGGTTTCGATAAATCATATCCGGTTTCCCGGATGAAAACCAATCAATCCGTCAGTACCCCTTCATTCCCACCATCAAACAGTACCAATCGTTGCGACGAACCTTGTGTTCGTCGCTCTCCATCGTTTTCGTCGCTCTCCATCGTTTTCGTCACTCCCCATCGCGGTCGTCATCTTGTCCATCCGGCGATCCCCACCGGGGTTCAACCTGAGGTATGGGATTCGGGAATAGGGTGTGCTAAGGTAGCCGCGCGATCGAACCTCTCACCCCACGGAGGACTGCGGATGGCTCCCTTTGTATTCAAACCGTTCCACGAAATGTCTGAATCGGATTATGCGGAGATCGGCTTCAAGAGCGGTCTGGAAATCCACCAGCAACTGCTCACCTCCAAGAAACTCTTCTGCCGGTGCCCCGCCGGTCACTATTCGGATCACTACGACGCCGAAATCCTGCGCCACATGCGACCGACTCTGTCGGAACTGGGCGAATACGACGGCACGGCCCTGATGGAATTCAAAACGAAAAAGGAAATCATCTATCAGATCCGGCACGAAACAGTCTGCACCTACGAAATGGACGATACACCCCCGTTCGAACTCAACGAGGAAGCCCTCGATATCGCTCTCGAAATCGCCATGCTCTACGGCTGCACCATGGTCGACGAAATCCATATCGCCCGAAAACAGTATCTCGACGGCAGTATCCCCACTGGCTTCCAGCGAACCACCATCGCGGGCGTCGAGGGCTCGATTCCATACAAAAACCGGCGGATCCAGATCATTCAACTCGGGCTGGAGGAAGACGCCTGCCGTGAGGTTTCCGATATCGGACACCGGCGGGTCTACATCACGGATCGGCTCGGAATGCCCCTCATCGAAAGCGTCACGGGTCCGGATATGCGGACACCTCAGGAAGTCGCCGATGTCGCCGAAATCCTCCGCAGACTGGTCAGGAGCACCGGACGGGTCCGGACGGGGATCGGCGCAGCGCGGCAGGACGTGAACGTGAGTGTCACCGGGGGGACGCGGATCGAGATCAAAGGGGTTCCGCGCATTCCTCATATTCCTCTGCTGACCTACAACGAAGCAATGCGGCAGTACAACCTGCTCCGCCTGCGCGACGAACTGCATGCGCGGGGAATCACACCGGAAACTTTCAGCGCGGGGGTCGACGACGTGACTCGCGTGCTGCGCAAGACCCGGTTCAAGCCGATCCACGACGCGCTCGCCGAGGGTCAGACGATCCGATGCGTCGTCCTGAAAGGGTTTGAGGGCCTGCTGCGCTGGAAAACGCAGACCGATACTTACTTCAGCCGTGAGATTTCCGATCGCGTCCGGGTGATCTCGTGCCTGACCACACTGCCCAACATCATTCATTCCGACAGCATGGGCGAAACGATCGCGGCATCGGAATGGCAGGCCGTGCGCAAGGCGGTCGGCGCCGGCGACTCGGATACGGCGGTTCTGGTCTGGGGACGAATAGACGATGCAGTGTCGGGCGCTTCTGAAATCATGATACGGGCCCGCGAGGCGACCATCGGGATCCCCTCCGAAACACGGCAGGCGCTGCGGGACGGCACGACGGGCTTCGAGCGCATTCTGCCGGGGCCGGATCGGATGTATCCGGATACCGACATGCCGCCCAAACGCGTGACTCCGGAGCGTCTCGATCGATTGCGCGCCCGGATTCCGGAATTCATCTGGGACCGGGAAACGTGGTATGCCGAACTGGGCCTACCGCCCGACGTCATCCGGCCTCTCGCGATTTCACCCCACGCCGGACTCTTCAGAACGCTGGTCCGGGATGAGGGGGTGCCGGCCATGATCGCCGGCGAAACGCTCACGAGATGGCTGACAAAACTGAAACGGTCTCTGCGGCAACCCGTGCGGATCGCCCCCGAGACCCTCCGCGGCATTCTTGTCGCCTGCGCCACGGGCCGCCTCACCCGCGAGGGTGTCTATCCCGCGCTCCATCAGGCAGCCACGACACCCCACTGGGACACCTCGCAACTCCCCTCACCGGTCGCGCCCGATGCGCTACCGGAACGGATCGATACGGCGATTCGGAACGCCGGGAGCCGGAGGGGGCTGGACGACCGTGATCGGTTGAGACGGTGGGTGACGGGAGAGGTGATGCTGAAGCTTCGCGGGCGGATCCCGGGCAAGGTGGTGGCGGAAGCGGTCAAGCGGATTGAAGACGGGAGGGCGTCATGAGCGATTCGTACAAGGGGTATCGCGGTGAGGCACTGGCGGCACTGCAGAATTTCCAGGCGATGATCTGGAGCGATGTGACGATCCGGACGGCGCAGGGCGAGTATACCGGGATCATTCTGCCACGGAGCGAAACGGCGGATCCGCACCATGTCGTGATCAAGCTCCGGTCGGGGTATAATATCGGCATTTCGGCGTCGAGGATCGAGGATATCCGGATCGCGGGTCGGAAAGAGGCGCATTACAAGATTCCGGAAAAGGCGTTTCCCTACGATCCGAAAAAGGTGCGCGTCAAGTTGCTCGGCACAGGCGGCACGATCGCCAGCCGGCTGGATTACAGAACCGGTGCGGTCATTCCGGCGTTCTCGCCCGGGGAACTCTATGGATCGGTGCCGGAACTCGCCGACATCTGCAATCTGGAAACGGAAAAGCTGTACGGGGTGTTCAGCGAGAACATGGGGCCGGAGCAATGGATCGGGACGGCGCAGGCGATCGGGCATGAGATCGAAAAGGGGATTCATGGGATCGTGATCGGGCATGGGACCGACACGATGCATCACACGGCGGCGATTCTGTCGTTCATGGTGCAGGATTCGCCGGTTCCGATCGTGATGGTGGGATCGCAGCGGTCGAGCGACCGGCCGAGTTCCGATGCGGCGCTCAATCTGATGCACAGTGTGAAAACAGCGGCGGAAAGCGACATCGCGGAGGTCATGGTCTGCATGTTCGGGCCGACATCGGATGTGTACGGGCTTCTGCATCGCGGGACACGGGTGCGGAAAATGCATTCGAGTTACCGGTCGACATTCCGGACGATCGGCGACATCCCCCTCGCCATGGTGAGTCGCGAAACGATCACGCCGTTGCGGCAGGATTTCAAACGGCGGCGCAAGGATCGCACCGTGACGGTCAATACGGCATTCGATGACAAAGTGGCAATTGTGTATTACTATCCGAACATGAAGGCCGATATCATCGATTCGCTGATCGACAACGATTATCATGGCATCATCATAGCGGGAACCGGACTGGGTCATGTGAACAAGCCGCTCTACCCGGCATTGCGGCGCGCGCATGAGAAGGGGATCGCGATCTACATGACCGTGCAGACGTTGTGGGGATACGTGCAGATGTATGTGTACGATACCGGCCGCGACATCATGGAACTGGGAGTCGTGCCGGCGGCGAACATGCTGCCGGAAGTCGCCTATGTGAAACTGGGCTGGGCGCTGGGGCAGAGCCGGGATCTGGCGGAGGTGCAACGGATCATGCTGACTCCGGTCGCGGGAGAAATCACGGAACGGGAACCCAGCAACGGCTACCTGATCTTCCAGGGAGGGATCCCGGAAGTGGAAGAATTCATCTCCAGGTATCGGAAGTGACGGAAATGCGGTTTGTTTCCTGGTCATTTTGGAGGTATGGGACCTGCAGGGCAGATACGTCCGGGATCCGGACAGATGCTGACAGTGAAAGAGCCGTCTAGTGGAATATACCGATTATTTAAAGTTTTTCACCGCGTTGCTGGCGATTCTGAACCCATTGGGGGCGATCCCGGTTTTTGTGGGATTGACGCAGGATATGGCAGTTGCGGACCGTCGCCGCGTGGCGCGCACCGCGTCGGTCGCCGTCGTGATTCTGCTGGTCGTTTCCAGCCTGTTCGGTGAATGGATTCTCAATCTGTTCGGTATCAGTATCGCGTCGTTCCGGGTCGGCGGCGGCATCCTGATCCTTCTGATGGCCATTTCCATGCTGCACGCCCGCCATCCCGAGACTAAACATTCGCCGGAGGAGGCGGTTGAAGCGGAGAGCAAGGACAGCATCGCCGTCGTGCCGCTCGCGATCCCGCTCCTGGCAGGCCCCGGGTCGATCAGCACGGTCATCATCTTCGCGAACCGGGCGTCCGAACCGATCGATTGGAGTGTCATGCTGCTGAGCATTCTTCTGGTGGGAGTGGTGGTCTGGATCGCGCTGACGGCCGCCATCCCAGTCGGGAAGATGATCGGGCGGACAGGGATCAACATCGCCTCGCGGATCATGGGATTGTTGCTGGCTGCGATCGCCATCGAGTTCATCGCGGGAGGATTGATTCAACTGATGCCCGGTCTGGCCTCGTAATCACCCCGGATCACCTCCCCGGACTCGACCGGTCACCTTTCCCGGGTTACCGCATCGACCGGATGCGCACGTCGATTTTAGTATCCTTCAGTAATTCGACGATCTTCTGCGGATCCGTATCGCCGTAATGATAAGGATAGAGGATTTTCGACTGGATCCATCCGGCTGCTTCGGCCACCATTTCAGGGGTCATCGTATAGGGCAGATTCATGGGGAGAAAGGCCGCGGTGATGACGCCGAGATTCTTCATTTCGGGAATGGGTTCCGTATCGCCGGCCACGTAGATCGCGACATCGGCAAAGCGGAGCACATATCCGTTTCCCTCACCCTTGGGATGATAGGGTTTTCCGTCCGGTCTGAGATGGACAATGTTATAGGCCGCAACCGAGTCGATCGTGACCAGCTTGAGCACCCCGCTGTCACCGTTTTTCATGGCGACACTGTTTGGAATATCCGGTTCACATTTGACGGGGTGCACGACCTGTGTGGTGGGCTTTCGCAGCAGTTCGATGGTGTCCAGATCGAGATGATCGCGGTGATCATGGGTGATCAGGATCACATCCGCTTTAGGGAGCTTGGTGTAGTCCGCCTGCTCGCTCCAGGGATCGACATGAAAAATCCGTTCACGCCACTTGAACATCAGACTGCCGTGTCCGATGAAGGTAATCTCGATTTCGCCAAACTCCGTCGGGATCGTATCGACTTCGAAACCGAAGACCGGCGGTATTCCGGCGGCGACACACATTCCGCAGATGAGAACGATTCGGTTCAGGTTCATGGCTGGGTCCTCCGTTGCGTTCACCTTCCTTATTATACAGCTCGGAAGAAATTCTCAAATCGACTCCTCCCGAGGCAGATCGGCTCTTGCCATGACAGAGTCGGTGCGATACATACGGTTCCGGGGTGATCGATGAAGCAGGTATTCCGGCTGTTGAAATATGTGTTTCCCTACCGCTACCGGGCGTTGGCGGCTCTGCTGCTTCTGATTGCCGTCGTCATGCTGGATCTCGCCATCCCCAGGCTCGTGCAGCGAATCATCGACGAAGGTATTTCGCCGCGCTCGACCCGGGTGATGCTCGAAACCACCCTCATGATGCTCGGGATTTCGCTCTTCAGCGCTCTGTTCGCCATCGGGAACAACTATTTCTCCATTCAGGTCGGCGAGGGCGTGGCGCGTGATCTCAGGGATACGCTGTTCGCGACGATCCAGCGCCTCTCCTTCGGGAATCTGGACCGGCTGAAAACCGGCAATCTGATGGTGAGGGTCGCGAGCGACACGGGGGTGTTTCAGAGACTGATTCAGGTGTCGTTGCGGATCGGCACGCGCGCGCCGCTGCTGATGGCGGGGAGTCTGATTCTGATGGTTCGGACCAGTCGGCATCTCGCCATGCTGATGCTCCCGATCCTGCTCGCCACCGGTTTTCTGATCGTTTTTTTCGTCACGCGGATGGGGCCGCTTTTCCTTTTGATCCAGCAGCGCCTCGACCGTATGAACTCGGTGTTGCAGGAAAACATTGCGGGGGCGCGGCTTGTCAAGGCGTTTGTGCGTCATGATCACGAATCGGCGCGGTTTCTGGACGCGAACGAGCGGTATGTCGAGCAGAACATCCGGGTCATGCAGTTCATGGCCTCGATGTCGCCCGCGCTCGCGATCTGCGTCAATCTGGGCATCGTCGCCGTCCTGTGGTTCGGGGGCATACAGGCGGTTCAGGGGGAGCTTTCGACGGGGCAGCTCGTGGCCTTCATCAATTATCTCCAGACCACCCTCCATCCGCTAGTCGTCATGGTCATGCTGGCGAATGTCTGGGCAGCGGCGATTTCGTCGGCGGGGCGGATCATCGAGATCATGGACACACGGCCTGAGATCCTGGAGGCGCCGGAGGCGGACTCGCTGCCAACGGGACAGGCACCCCTCATCCGCTTTGAAAATGTGTCGTTCCGATATCATGGCACATCGACGGACGATGCCATCCGGAACATTTCCTTCGAGGTGTTCCCGGGGGAAACGCTGGCGGTGCTCGGCGCAACGGGATCGGGAAAATCGACGCTGGTGAATCTGATTCCGCGTTTTTACGATCCGCGGGACGGACGGATATGGATCGGAAACACCGACATCCGGCAATTGAAGCAGGATTCGCTGCTCGGGGTCATCGGCATCGTTCCGCAGGATACGGTGTTGTTTGCGGGCACTGTCCGGGACAATATCGCCTATGGCCGGCCGTCGGCCTCGGATGAGGACATTTTGTGCGCGGCGCGGATTGCGTGCGCGCATAGTTTCATCGAGCAGCTTCCTGACGGATATGACACGCACATCGAGCAACGGGGAATCAATCTCTCCGGCGGGCAGAAACAGCGTCTGACGATCGCCCGTGCCCTGCTCGTGAATCCCTCCGTCCTGATTCTCGATGACAGCACCAGTTCGGTGGATATCGAAACCGAGCGGCGGATTCATACCGCCATTGCCTCGATGAATCCCCGGATGACCCGGATCATCGTGGCCCAGAGAATCAGCACGGTACGGGATGCCGATCGGATTCTGCTCCTCGAGAAGGGGCGGATTGCGGCTCTGGGATCGCATGCCGATCTGCTCGCGACATCGCCGGTCTATCAGGAGATTGTCCAATCGCAGCTCGGGAACGGCATCACGCCGACAGCGCATTCCGCGGGACGGGAGGGGTCGTCATGAGTGTCGTGATCCGGGGAGGCGGCGGTGGAGGCGGTGATTATCGGGCGCGGTATTCCAGGGGTGCGCACGGGCGGATCGGGCGGATCGAGAAGGCGCGGAATCCCCGAGAGACGCTTTTGCGGCTGGTACCGTATCTGACTCCCTACAAATGGAAACTGCTCGTCGTTCTGATGCTCATCTCGATCTGCATGCTGCTCGGGCTCGCCGCCCCCTGGCTGATGGGCCGGGCAATCGACGCGTTCATCGCGGGCGGGAATGTGAGGGGGTTGTCGATCACCGCGATGCTGATGGCCGCCATCTATGTGCTCGATGCGCTCTTCGATGCGACCTCATCGCTCCTCATGGCGCGCGTGTCTCAGACCTCTCTCAAAACGCTCCGCCAGGATCTTTTCACGAGACTCCAGCGGCTGCCGATCCGGTTTTTCGATACGCACCCCGCGGGTGAACTCATGAGCCGCCTCACCAATGACATCGAGGCGATCAATCAGGCCGTCTCGCAGAACGTGATTTCTCTGGCAGGAAGCCTGCTGACGCTCTCCGGCGTGCTCATCACCATGTTCATTCTGAATTTCCGGCTCGCACTGGCATCCCTGCTGGTCGTTCCCATCATGATCGGGTTCACGAGATTTGTCGCGCGATACACGCGGAAGGGCTTCCGGGAACTCCAGTCGAGTCTTGGCGGGATGAACGCGGTGCTCGAGGAATCGATCAGCGGGCAGCGTGTCGTTCGGGCATTCCGGCGCAATGAGTCGGTCATGCGGGCGTTCCGGGAAGCGAATGAGGCCGTCTATCGAAAGGGCGTGACGGCCAACTCTTACGCGCTGCTGCTCATGCCGCTCACGAACGTTCTGGGCAATTTTTTCGTGATCGTCCTGGCAGGGCTCGGAGGCTGGCTCGCACTGGGCGGGCTCGTCACGGTCGGGACAATCGCGACGTTCATCAGCTATGGCCGTCAGTTCGTCGCCCCTCTCCGGCAGCTCGCGCATGTGTATAATTCACTCCAAGGCGCGCTGGCCGGTGCCGAACGGGTTTTCGAGATCATGGATCAGGAGGATGAGGGACTCGGCGGAGAGGATGCGGGCACCGGAAATCGGTTCCGGGGTGAGGTTCGATTCAATGATGTGCATTTCGGCTATCTTCCGGACGTTCCGGTGCTCCGGCACACGACTTTACATGCATCACCGGGCGACACCGTTGCACTGGTCGGTCCGACCGGTGCCGGGAAGACCACCCTGGTGAATCTTCTGTCCCGATTTTATGAGATCGATTCGGGGAGCATCGAGATTGACGGGGAGGACATCCGGCATATCGCCAGGGATCGCCTCAGAAAGCAGCTCGGCATCGTTCTGCAGGATACGTATCTGTTTTCGGCATCTGTCATGGAAAACATCCGTTTCGGACGGCTGGATGCGACGGATGAGGAGTGCAAGGCGGCGGCGACTCTGGCCGATGCGGATCACTTTATCCGTCAGTTGCCGGAGGGGTATGAGACGGAGTTATCCGAGCGGGCCGGGAATCTGAGTCAGGGTCAGCGGCAGTTGCTGGCGATTGCGCGGGCCGTGTTGGCGGATCCGGCGATTTTGATTCTGGATGAGGCGACGAGCAGTGTGGATACGCGGACGGAGTTACGGATTCAGAATGCGTTATTGCGGTTGATGGAGGGCCGGACGAGTTTTGTGATTGCGCACCGGTTGAGCACGATTCGGGATGCGGATCAGTTGCTGGTGATCGATGGTGGGGAGATCGTCGAGCGGGGGACGCACGAGACGCTTCTGGCGAAGCGGGGGGTGTATCATCGACTCTACACCAGCCAATTCTCCATATAGCCAAATAAAGGGACACCTTACTTAATTAAAGTTTCGTGTGTTGCCATGGGGTCTTGGCGATACTTCCACATGTCTGAAAACTGAAAACTACACACTTGAAACGATGGGTTGTTTTTGGTTTTCAGTGTTCAGTTTTCAGTTCGAAGAGGAGTGTGCTGGGTGACGAGGCGGATGGGCACAGCGGTGAGTTAAGGAATTAAGTAAGGTGTCCCCTTATTATGATATAGCGCTACTTGAGAGGACGCACCGGGCCAAAGAGAAATAGAGGGATTTACTCCGTCCAGCTGAACTCGATCATGTCCATCTCACCGAATAAACCCGTGATCGCCGTGTCCGTCATCGCCGCATACCACTTCGCCCCCTCGAACGATCCCGCACCGGTTGGCCATTGAAACACAGGCAATACAACCAGCTTCGTCATGCCGGGTCCGACATCCTGCGTGTAGTGGTTGAAACTCGAAAAATCCGGCGCAAAGAAGTAAGTTCCCAATATATCCAGAATGACAAACACCGGCGTGCCGGCATACGTCACCGCGTCCGGATTGCAGATATACAGATCGCACCCGCAGGAATCCCCCGGCAGATACAGCACACTCGGCATGTAGAGATGGACCCCGAGCGTCGAACAGTTGGAGGTGGGCGTCGGCGTCGGTTGAGGGGGCGGAGTCGGTGTCGGCACGGGTACGAATCGCCTGGCGTAAATGAGATCATCGTTGCTTTCGTCGTATGTCGAGATATGAGCCATGTTCTGATCGTCGAGCACCATGGAATTATAGGTCCCGGTCGCTCCCGATATCGGAACGGTCTCAATATGCCATCCCGTCGCATCCTGCCATGCATACTTGAGAATTCCATCTAGCGCAGCACCGTAGAGCACATGCGGGTATCCAGCAGAGTCGACAGCGAGCGATGGATTCGGTGCCGGATAGATCGAATCAATCACTTCGAATTCCCAGTTCGTACTTTCCTTCTTCCCGTAATCCAGCGAAGGTCGGGTCGTGTCGCAAAAGATCAAATGAGACACATAATCATTTGGGTTCCAGTAGAACTCCACGCCCAAAAGGAACCGCCCGGATTCCAACACCGTCTCGAAACTCGCTGTTCCTTCATACATTCCCGCCCATCGGATCCGCGTCGATTCCCCCGTGGGATGCATGGTATATACCATCTGAACGTAACTCGACAGATCAATCACGATATCCTGATCATCGATGTACCATTCGACATCCCGATCGAACCAGCCGCTCGCACCGTCATACAAGATCCTCAATCGGGAGTTCGCATCTGCTGATATATAGGCGATATATGGATAACCCTGCGGATTGAGTGTCAATGTGGGACCTATCTGTGCGTAATAATCCGCCGGGAGTGTCTCGATATGCCAGTCGCTTTCTTCGAAAAATGCCATCTTCAGGTCCATCGTATTGAAGTCGGTATATGCGATGTACGGGTACTGTCCCGCCCGGAGACACATCGATGACATCAACCCGACATCACCCGACACATCCAGGGTGATGGGATCCCATCCGGAGGTAGTTCTGCGCGCGTACTTCAGATCCTTCGTATCGTTTTTATAATAGCTGATATGCGGGTACCCGTCGCTGCCCAGCACAATGCAACTCGACCGCCCGACATCCCCGGCAGAATCGACCACTTCGGTCTGCCACTCCGCATACGTCAGCGGGATGCATCCGGGCACCACAACCGCAAACACCAATATGAGCAAACAGATACTCCTCATGTGAAACCTCCTTTTTTCCCGAGTCCAATTTTGTTTTACCTGTGATCGGAAAGGAAATCAAACCGCACACCACCACACGACGCCGAATATCCGGATTCCGCTCGGGTTCCTTCCTAATGCAATGCAACCAGCTGGCCGTCTTCGCAACCGATCACGCACACCCCATCACCGATGACCGGAGACACCGATATCGCCGCGCCGGTTCGAAACTTCCAGACGAGCGCTCCGGTTCGCGCATTCAATGCGTATATGAACGAATCATTGCTGCCGACAAACACCGTCTCCCCCGCAATCACCGGCGATGATTCTATCGCGGCTTCGGTCTGGTAAGTCCATTTCTTTGCACCGGTTTTTTCGTCCGCACACACGATCCTGCCATCGCCGCCGCATACGAAAACCGAGTCGAATGCGACAGCGGGCGATCCCAGGACGGGACTTCCGACACTGAATGTCCAAATCGCTTTACCGGTATTCTGGTCAAGTGCATACAGTGTCCCTGCACGATCACCAGCGAAAACCCATGATCGATCGATCGCCGGAGATCCCGGAACGACTCCCGCTGTCGGAAACTCCCACTGCACCACGCCAGTCGTGACGTCGATCGAATGAACCCCCGGTGCACTCGACCCAACAACAAGCCGATTGCCGGACAGGGCCGGCGCACCCGTCGAATCCCCTCGAATGCCGATGGTCCACGAGGCTTCTCCGGTCGACAAGGACACACGCATCAGTTTCGTATACCAGGTTGGCGAAACGAGAAACCCTTCTGAGATCAGCGGAGCGATACCGGTCAGAGGCATATTGACCGCATATCGCTTCACTTCCTTTCCCGTCTCCGCATCCACAGCAACAACCGATTCATCCTCGGACCCGATATAGACCACGGCGCCATCTACGGTGGGAGGCGTTGAAATCCGCCCGCCGATCCGACAGGACCAGATCGGCTTCCCCGTTTTCAGATCCAGCTTCATCAGTTGCCCGTCTTCAGTTCCACAATAGACACTGCCTTTATCAATCACTGGAGAAGACCGCAGCGGTCCAGCGGTCTTACAGGTCCACAACACTCCCTGCACGCTCGGGATCGCCTTCGTCTCCAACACTCCCGTCCTGAGCATGTTTCCTCGGATCACACCAGATGCACCGGCCTGCACCCAAAAAGGTACAAGCGCCGTCAGAACAACTCCGATCCAAACCAATCCTGCTGCTCTTCTCATGATCTCCTCCCATTAACTTTCAAACACAAAATGATTCCCATCCCCGCAAGCATCATGGCCACTCCGCCCGTTCGCTCCGCTGGAATCGGTTGAGGTGTCCCGGTCGGCGTCGGAGTCGGCACGGGGTCAATCAGAAAATCCAAAACCCGATCCATCACCGCATCCCGATCGTCTCTATCGATGATCGTCTCGAACGGAAATCCAGCGCTCACGACCCGGAAGCTTCCGTCATACACCACCGCCGCCTTGTAAGACGTGCCGGTATAGTTCATCGCCGCCACGCTCCCCCCATACGCAACAACGGCATCGGGATAATCCACATTGTACGAGTGACTCCCGTCGGTATCGAACTCGATCCCGCTCAACCCATCGAAAATCCCTCCGGCAACGCCCGCAACCGTTCCCGCACCGGCATCGTCCGCGGCATAATCCGTCTTCAGATAGTTATTGAAAAACACCCGATCGGCCGTCCCGCCCATCGCATCGAGATCCCAACCCACCTCTGCTCCCGACACGAACAGCCCGCCTCCTCCGGCCAGATACGCAGATACACTCGCCTGCTCTGCACTCGAAAACGTCTCATCCGTCGTCGATTCCTCACCGCAGATCCAATCCACGGCCTGATACGCCGCCAGCCCCACATGCCCCTCCGCAACCGCCTCGTTTACACAACTGTCGAATCCACACCCGAAAAGCGCCGCCGATGCAGCATGGTCGCGGATGGTTGCATATGAATTCATGTGGTCCAGCCGCGTCCTGAGATTCGTTCCGAGCGCGCCGCTGTCCCACTGCGGGAGGAGCATGTTCCGGTCGATCCGGTCGAACCCGTCGACAATGAGCACCGCCGCGGGTACCCCTGCCGGAGGCGTTTGAGCGGCCAGCACCGGCGACGGAAACGACTCGCCACCCTCGTTGACCGCCGTGACCTTCACATACACCACCTCCCCTGCCGCCACCCCCTCCACATCATGGAATGTCGCCGCAACCGTCTCACCATCAGCCCACCCATATCCGTCCGAGGAGATATAGACACGGTAGCTGTCGGCTGCATCGCCGAGCAGGCCGTTCCCCGAATTGAACGGCGGAGCGGACCAGGAAACGCGGATCGTCCCGTTCCCCTGATTGATCGCCCGGACGTTCACCGGAGGCTCGGGGAGCAGATGAGGTGACCGGCCATCCTTCCAGGCAAAGAATTTTTCGATGCCCTGATAAATCGCCCGGGCGCCGATCATCCTGAATTTAGGATCTTTCAGATAGTTCGCATCTGACGGAGTGTCATGAAACGCCACCTCGATCAGACACGCCGGCATTTCGTCGTTATACGCCGGATTGATCTCACCGAAATCCTCCGTCCACTGCCCCCGGTCCTGCCAGCCCGAATCGTATCCCTGCCGGATATCGTTCATGATTTCGGCATGCACATAATCCTGCAGCTCTTCGGAGCCCTCCACGCCCTCGAACGGATCCCCCCAGTCGCCCGTCGTGTAGACGAATGAAGATGTCCCGGTCCCGGGATTCGGCGCATTGGTATGCCAGGAAAAATAAATCGAATCCTCCCATGATTCGTTCTCCCATTTGGCATACCGGGGCATCGTACTGACAGTGTTCGATATACAGGACGCGCACCCCATGAACGGCGCATAATACAGTCCGGATTCCTCCCAACGCGGCCGCCCGCTGACCGATCCGCCGTCCACGATACTCCCCATGCCGCCTCCGAACCGCACGGCATCCGCGATCACATACTTCGTCGGATCCGAACCTTGGTTGGACAGCGTGACGGACCGGTAGCCAGCCGGATCGGCCGGGTCGAAGTAGAACTGCCCGAGATGCTTCCAGGTGAATCCGTCCCGCTGCTGATTCTGGATCACGACGGTGTCACCGCCATGGTGATGAACGGTGTACCGCGCGTCGGTGCTCCGGTTCGATCCCCCCGTATACCAGCAATATACGGAATAGATCCCCGCTTCCGGCGGACTGAAACTCCAGGTCGCTTCAGCGCCTCCCGACGTCGATACCAGTCGCACCCGGTAATCCGTTCCGTAGTAATCCCCCGTCGAGGTGCTCGTGGTCCAGCCGCCCGCATCCGCATACCCGGCAGCACCGTTGTCTACGATCAGTTCATTGGTATTCACATCGCGTTCACGACATGTATACACTCCCGCGCCGGCGTTCCACAGGTATTGCACCAGAAACGCATTGACGGCCTCGGCGTTCGTGAAATCTTCGACGATCGAATTCGTGTTTCCTCTCTGCGTGATCCACGAATCGGTCGTCGTCGAGTAATACCATCCGTGGCCCGCACTCAGAAACACACTCTTCCCGCTCAGGCTGCCTGCCGTCTGCCCCTGACCGGGCTGCGGAGGCTGACCCGGGAAGCGATCCGGATCGGCCTCGAAAGGCTTCTCCATCACCGGCGGTGGCAGTGGAACGAAACGCGAAAGCGGACGATGCTCCGGTTCACCGTCCCGACGCGCCAGGATCGTGGCAGACGCAATCCCCTCAACCTGCTGAAGCGTCGAGACGAACGCAGACAAAATCGATTCAGAGGTGTTCTCATCGATCTCATCCAGGAATCGATCCGGCAGAGTGACGAACAGGCCGATCCGTTTGCCCTCCCGTTCCACCCGATCGATCCGGGCGTCGGGCAGATAGGGTTCATATCCGAGCGAGCGTTCGTCACGCGGAAGATCCGATGCAAACAGGAATGCGACGGACTGGGCGGGATGACGGAAGCCTTGCTCAACGGTGGTGCGGTCGATCTCATCGGAGGTTCGCATCAGGTAATCCGGTCGACCATCCCGGATGACAGCGACTCCAACATCCACCGCTAAAGCGCTTGAGTAAATCCCATGAAGCAGCGCCAAAACTGCTACGAATAACCATCTTGTTTGGCACATCGTTTAGTTCCCTCCGTGCGGTTTTCCCGCCTCGAATCTGCGACATTCCATGTCGATTTCCGGTCGATCGAATCGAGATTCCATCTCACGCAGCATCCGGATTGTCCGTTTCAGTTCATCGGCTGCCGAATCATCTCCTGTGCGGAGCCGGACGGAGAGCGCCGCGCCGCGCATCAGCAGGACATCGGCCTGTAAAAAATCGGAATCTGTCTCGCTTGCGAGAAGGCCGTACAACGTTTCGGCATCCTGGTACGTGCGGATTGCGCGTGCCGCATTACCGGTTTGCTCGAGTGCCCAAGCTTTCCGGGAGAGTTGATAGGCGAGATGCATGCGGCACTCCGTTTTTCCCTCGGCGAAAACGAGTCGCGAGAAGACGGACTCGGCCTTTTCGAACAGGTGGTAGGCATGGATGTAATCGCCCATCTCATTGTAAATGTTCCCCAGGTTTGTGTAGGCGCGGGCGAGTTCATGATATTTATCGGATCGGCCTTCCTTGAGAATCAACGATTCGTACAGATCGATCGCCTTTTCCAGAAAAGCACTGGCTTTCGCGTACTGCTCCATCGATGCGTAGGCATAGGATTGGTTCATGAAAATTCTCGCCAGATCGGAGCGTTCGTCCGTCAATCCTTCTGTATCGATACGGCGGGTCAGGATCCGGATCAGTTTATCATGAATCGCGATCGCGTCGGTCGGCTGATTCGTCGAAAGCAGCACGATGCACAGCATGGAGTAACTCGCAATCAAATCCCGCCCGACGTCAAATCCGGGGCATTCCCCGTGGAGTCGAATCCGGATGCGGAGGGATTTTCGGATCAGGTCGAGCGCATCCCGGTTCCGTCCCTGATTCCATCTCGCAGAACCCTTGTTCAGAAAGGCCGCCGCGAGATAATTCAGAACCTCGGGTGATCGGTTGTCGCGCACGATGTCCCGGAACAATCGGATCGCGCGGTCGAGATGCTCCTCACATTCCCTGAACCGCTTCATCTCACCCAGGAATGAGGATTGGTTCACATGACAGCGGGCGAGTTGAATCCGCAGGGCCTCATCCGGGATTGTCCCGCATTGCTGGTCGAGCAGTTCGATGGCTTCCTGTCCAGGTGTTAGCGCTTCGATCCTGTTCCCGGCCTGGGAAAGAGTCATACTGAGGGAATTATATGCGCGGGCAAGCCGGATGATTGCCGGAAGACTCTCGGAGCGGTAGCCCAAATTCTCAAGCATGTCGATCCCTCGACGACACGCGGCTTCTGCACCGGAATGGTCTCCGAGACATCGGTGAATCAATGATTTTTCGAGGTACAGATTTGCCAGGTCATGGGTGAGCGCTTCATCGCCGCGCCGGATCAGAGTGGTCAATGCCTGGCTCGCATCGTCATACATCTGAACATCCCACAGGAGCAGGGATTCACGACTCATCGAAGGGGGATGCTCGGGTGGCAGGCTAGCAGTATCGACTCCTCCCGACGCTTTTCGAACACGTTGCCGCCAGAGATTCGGATCTTCCCAGACTTCTCCGTTGGCCGTTTTCCGAATCGGCGATTGCAAACCGGATTCCTTCTTCCGTGATGGTGGAGGTACTCGGAAAAACGGTGTTCCGGTCAGATCCCGCCAGATCTCGACCAAGCGCGCCGAAATCATATGCATCGAATCCATCCTTTTAGAGGAGTCCTTGACGAGGCACTGATCGATGAGATTGCGGAGTTGCGGAGGGATCGCGATTCGCGCGGAAGAGAGGCGTTCGGGATCCGTTTTTTTCAGAAACGTATCGGCTTCGAAGCCGTATTTCCAGAGCACGTTGCCGAGACACATTTCGATGAGGGTCACGGCAAAGCTCCAGATATCGGTCTTAAATCCGATACGGCCTCCGAGCGCCTGCTCGGGAGAACAATAGGCCATAGTCAATCCCTGCGCCGTCACCAGACTGCCTCCGGTACTGCCCGTCCGGGATCGATCGCGCTGATAGACCGCGTTCGCGAGGCCGAAATCGGTGAGTTTAGCCACACCATCCTGAGTCATCATCACATTGGCCGGTTTGATATCCTGATGAACGAGTCCGTTGTCGTGCGCCGCCTCCAGTCCCCACGCGATCTGGATCGCGACATCAAGCGCATGCTCGATCGAGTCGATCCGACCGGTCCGGATCCATTCTTGCAGCGATCCGCCGTCCACATATTCCGAGAAGATACCCGCCCGATTCTCGATCGTGCGAAAGAAGCAGCACGTCACGATGTGGGGATGTGCAGGAAGATCGATCCAGAATCGGATCTCCCGGAAGAAGTCGTTGCGATAGACCGAGTTTTCGAGGAATGTTTCATGCATCGTTTTAAGTGCGAAGATCTGGTGATCCGCACGTCTCCGCACGCGGTAGACCTTACCCATGCCGCCTGCTCCGAGAAGACTTTCGATGACGAATTCCCCGGCCAAGTCTTTGCCGCAAACCCAATTCATGAGCTATATTATAGCGACTCGGCCAGGTGACGCCAACATGGCGCATACATGACCTACCAGGGTTGGAGGAGAGAGCATGAAAGGAAAAGATGGGTCGGCTCTTATCCAGGGCATCTCGATGGCCGCAGGAATCGCGTTGATTTCGTTGCTGGCTCCACGATGGATCGGATGGCAGGATAAGTCGATCATTCCCTCATCCTTTCTTGTGCATACTCTGATGCTGGGATTTTCACTCGGGGTGATGAAACTGAGCGGACGGGGATGGTCGTCCTTTGGATTCACCAAGACCGGTTACCGGTTTTCCGCCCGAATTCTGCTGTGGGTGATTCCGACCGCGCTGCTAGCAACTGCCGGCGCACTGTCCGGCACACGCACGGATGCACCCAGTCCTGTGAGCGGGATGTCGCCGATTCAGATCATCGTGTTCGTCTGGGGTTATGCGAGTGTGTGCGAGGAGGTTCTGACGCGAGGGTTGTTGCAGACGTGGATTACGATGGATTCCGCGGGCCCGGGACGCACCCGGCGTCTGAGTCGCGCCATAGTGGTCAGCGGTGTGTTTTTCGGCGCGATGCATCTCGTTCTGATTCCGCGCATGGGACCTGCCGCGATCGGAGTGGTGGTCATGACCACATGTCTTGGAGTGCTCGCAGCTTGGTACCGCGAGCGCACCGGTAGCCTCATCCCGTCCATAATGGTCCATGCTTTGTTCAACATCGGGGGCTCTTTGCCTCTTTGGCTGATGATCGGGCTGAAATGACGAAAACAGATCTGCTTCACAAGCATCAGGCGGATTCCATGTGATTCATTTTCTTATTCAGTGTTGAATCTGCTATCATTTTCATTGCGGCCACATGACGCCGCATGAAAGGAGCCCGGATTGACCAAACGAACAATCAAAAGGGTACTTTTAATCAACCCTCCTTCGTTCGTATACAAACAGTTCGATAAAAAGCGTGCCGACTATCCGTTCGGTCTCGGATACATTGCATCGATGCTGAAGATGGACAAGTTTGAAGTCGGCGCGATCGATGCCATCCTCGACGGCTTTGAAACCGAGCAGGAGATTGAAAACGGCAAGTTCCGATATGGGCTGTCCGATGAAGAACTCCGGAAGGCGATCGAGACCTTCCGCCCCGATGCCGTGGGCGTCTCGAATATGTTCACCAACAACATTACCCTCGCGATTCATACCTGCAAACTGGTGAAGGAGGTGAACCCCGGTACCATCACTTTTATCGGAGGATTTCATCCCTCAACAATGCCGGAATCCTGCTTGCGCCTAGGAGGCGTTGATTATCTCGTCATCGGAGAAGGCGACTACACAACCGGGATCCTGCTTCGCGCTGTTTCCCGAGGTGCGGATATTCGACGGATCCCCGGTATCGCATACCTCGATGAAAACAATCATGCGATCATCAACCCCCCGATCGAACCTATCCAGAATCTGGATATCCTTCCCTGGCCCGACAGGGAACTATTTCCGATCCTGCGTTATTCGGAAATCGGATGCCCACATGGAAACGACACAAAACTCCTTCCATACACAACATTCCTGACGAGTCGAGGTTGCCCGTATCGGTGCACTTTCTGCGCATCCCACAATGTTCATGGTCGTTCGTTCCGGGCTCGTTCAGCCAGCGCTGTCCTGGATGAGCTCGAGTATCTGGTGAAGGAAAAGGGGATTCGAGAGATTCACTTTGAGGATGACAATCTGACATTCGATCGGGAGCGGGCTGTCGCGATTTTCAAGGGAATTATCGATCGAAACCTGGATATTGCCTGGATTCCGACGAATTTCATCGCTTTCAATAAGATCGACCGCGGTATCCTTGAGTTAATGAAGGAATCCGGCTGTTACGCTCTCTGGATTCCCGTCGAAAGCGGAGATCTAACAACTTTAAAGCGAATGAAAAAACCGACTCCGATGAGAAAATTCAGGGAATTCGTGCCGATCATCAAAGAACTCGGCATCAAAACGAACGGTCTTTTCATGTTCGGCCTGCCGGGGGAAACACGCGAACAGATGGAACGCACATTCGAATTCGCTCAGGAATTGGGAATGGACTATTCATCCTTCGCCATCTTCACGCCCTTGCCGGGAACCGAACTTTGGGATGAATCGGTGAAGATCAACCCGGAACTGGGACATCCTGATTATGATTGGAGTCGATTGAAATTCGGTGTTAGCAATCTGACGATCGACGGAATGACACCGGAGGAGTTGATCCGGTTACGTCGAAAGGTTTGGTTGAAAACGAATTGGAATCTTGATGAGGATCAGGATCCACCGGAAAACACCTAACTCCGGCCGGATGATGCGAAAATCCGAAACTGAGCGATCAGGATTGTGAAGACTCCTTGCGATTGAACGGCCTCGCCCGCGAGCAATATTCCAGAATACCGCGAATCGCCGAGAACTGCTGGTGCATCCGGTCGAATCGCGCTAATTCGAAATACTTTTCTGGTTTCAACGTTTCCAGCACATCGAATTGATCCCGCAAAAACCCGACAATGCTCTCATGCATCGCATTGTACATCCCATACCCCGGAACCTGATTCAGATCACCAATTCGCTCGGGAAGCGCAATCAGAACAAAACACGCCAGCACCAGCCGCTCGATGATGTTCAACGCCATTTTGCGATTGCCGGTCTGGAGGGAGAGGATCGCGAGATGATGGGTTTGCTCGCAAATCGCCATCAGATATTCGTAGAAATCAATCCGATCCGTATCCTCGTAATCCTCCAGATTGATTGCCAGATCCTGAGCGGTCAGTGTCAATGCCGTCAGACGCTCGTCGATACCATGACGATCGATCGGGAAATCGATCCGTGAGGGCAGGGCGATCAGCATCCGCTCCCGAATGCTCTCGAACGGTTCGAACCGGGCATTCTCGATCGTCTCCCGCAGAAACGAAATTCGGACTGACGGGCGCACAGTCTGGTTGCCCAGAATCACATCGGCAAAGAGGTCGAAAGCAACAGGATGAAGGATGATCTCCGAGACAAACCAGCGTTTCAGGATCGTGAGTGCCGCGGCTTTACTCTGGTACCGCTCGACCAGATCGACCAGATCGAGCGCATTTTCGGGATTCGCAATCTCTTCCTTCGTTATCTTCTGAAATTCAGCAAACGCATCGGATTCGCGGCCCATCTCGAGATAGATCGTGGCGCGCTGGATGGCGTCGTCCGTGTCCTGGAGTTGCGTCGTGCAACGTTCCTCGACTTCCCGACGTTGCCAGACGTTTTCGCAGGCTGCATCGAGAGCGATCACGAGATCTTCGTTGATGCCGGTCCATTCGTAATCCTTGAGATCCGCTGCCACATCCGCAATATCCGACACACCGGGAATCAACTGAAGCGGTCTGGGTTCATTGAGCTGCGCCAACAGGGTGAGGAGTTCTTCCCGGGGAATGACCGGCGGGAGATCCGAGGTGTCGAAGAACCGATACGTGGAATCTCCGTTAAGCTGCTGTTCACATACGGCCGCGAGATCGCAGACCTGGAGAAACTGCTGGACGAATTCGGGTGTGATATCGTATGAATCGCGGTCTTTAAGTGCTTGCCGTAGCAGCGCGATGACGATGTTGATCTGATCGGCCTCGCGCGCCCGTTCCGGTTCGTCGATGATCGGCCATCGATCGTTGTTTTCCATCGGATTCTTGTTCATCTGCTCCTGCTCCATTCCCCCTACGACACGACCAGATCGCCGAAAGTCTTCAACTCGGTGATCTCCCATTCAAACGTCCCCTTGGGAAGCCGGACCGTGACGACATCCCCTTCACGCTTGCCGAACAAGGCCATCGCGACCGGTGAACCGACGGTCACCAGGGTATCCAGTTCCTGTTTGTACACCGGTTCTTCACCGGGGAAAACAAGGACGAAACTCTTCTCTTCGCCGCTGTTGAGATCCTCGATGACAACCCTGCTGCCGTACGCGACCCGGTCCGGGGGAATGTTGTCGAGATTGACGTTCTGGAGTTTGAGCATCAATTCTTCGAGATTCTTGATGCGGGACTCGACGAAGAGCTGACGTTCCTTGGTCATCTTGAACTCGGCGTTTTCGCTGAGATCGCCGAGAGAACGGGCGAATTCGAGCTGTTTCGGGATGTCGACGGTCAGTTCATACATCAGGGCTTTGAGCTGAGCGGCAACCTTTTCGATCATCGGATGTTTCATGCGAACCTCCAGTTTGCCTCGCAGTCCGAGGCTATTTAAGTAGAATAATCCGAACATCCCTGAGTTTCAAGTCAGCTCGCGGATCGAACCGCCCCGAGACGCGCTTCCGGCGTCTCGCAGAACCCCTGAATCAGACCGCTCCTCCCAGAAAACGCTCGCAATCGTCCACGTCCTCCTTCGATCCGATAATCAACGGCACGCGCTGATGCAACCCCTCCGGCTCAATGTCCATGATCCGCCTCGTTCCGTCGATCGCCCGTCCACCGGCCTGCTCCATGATGAACGCCAGCGGAGACGCCTCATACAGCAACCGGAGCTTTCCGTGCGGCGATTTGTTGTCCGCCGGGTACAGGAAGATCCCACCCATGAGCAAATTCCGGTGGAAATCCGCCACGAGCGACCCGATGTAGCGCAGGGACATGCCGCTGCCCCCCTCCTTCTTCGAGCGTTTCGCATGATCGATGTACCGCCGGATTCCGGCATCCCAGTTCGGCGCATTCGCTTCATTCACGCTGTAAAACGCCCCTCTCGGCGGAATCCGCATCGCCTCGTGCGACAACAGAAATTCCCCGAGCCCCGGATCGAGTGTGAATCCATAGACACCCAGGCCCGATGTATAGACCAGCATCGTCGAACTGCCGTACACGACATACCCCGCCGCAACCTGCCGATCGCCCGTCTGCAGACAATCCTCGCATGCTCCCCTTTCGCTGCGCGATATCTTCCGGTGAATCGAAAAAATCGTCCCGATGCTGACATTCACATCGATGTTGCTCGATCCATCCAGCGGGTCGAAATTCACCGCATAATTCCCCGTCGGGAAGCAATCCGGAATCCGGACCCAGTCCTCTTCCTCCTCGCTGGACATCGCGCAGAGCATGCCGAGATGATCGAGTGTATTGATGAGGAGTTTGTTAGCCATCTGGTCGAGTTTCTGCACTTCCTCGCCCTGGACATTGATCACGCCGGCCTTGCCGAGAATATCACCGAGACCTGCGCGATTGACCTCCCGCGAGATCACTTTGGCCGCGAAACCGATTTCGGTGAGCAGTTTCGTGAAATCGCCCCGCGCCTGCGGATACTGGCGCTGCTGCTCCAGAAAATGGCGTTCGAGTGTCATGATTTTGTCCTGCATCCCCGATCCCTCCATCCATGCATCCGGTTTACGACCCTGTCCGATCCCTCAACTATAGCATCGCGCGCGCCGGGATGCTATTGTCCCGGACATGACACACACGCCTCCAGCCATTTCCGTCGACCAACTCAAAAAAACATACACGATCCATGAACGCGAAAGCGGACTGGCCGCTGCCTTCCGCAGCCTCCTGTTCCGGAAAACCCGCGATATCGATGCCGTTGCCGGGATCTCATTCGATGTCCGCCCCGGCGAAATCGTCGGTTTTCTCGGCCCCAACGGCGCGGGCAAAACGACCACGCTTAAGATGCTTTCCGGACTCCTCCATCCGACATCCGGCACCTGCCGCGTGCTGGACTGCCTGCCGCATCGGCGCGAAAAACGATTCCTCAGACGCATCACCCTGGTCATGGGCCAGCGCAATCAACTCGTCTGGGATATCCCCGCCATGGACTCGTTCGAACTCAACCGGGCCATCTACAGGATCCCACTCCCCCTTTTCAGATCCACCCTGAAGGAACTCGACGATCTCCTCGAACTGGATGCGATCGTCCGAAAACCGGTCCGGAACCTGTCCCTGGGCGAACGGATGAAATGCGAAATCGCCGCCGCGCTGCTCCATCGCCCGGATGTCCTGTTTCTCGATGAACCCACCATCGGACTCGATGTCACCATGCAGCGTCGGATCCGCTCGTTCATCCGCGATTACAATGCACGGACCGGCGCCACGGTGCTCCTCACCAGCCATTACATGGCCGACGTCGAAGCGCTCTGCCGGCGCGTCATCGTCATCCATCACGGCCGCATTCTGTTCGACGGCGACCTGTCCGATCTGGTCCAGCGATTCTCTTCGACGAAAACGATTGTCGTCAAACTGGAAAACGGCGGCGCGGATCTGAGCCGGTTCGGACATGCCGTCGTGCTGGAGGATGGCGGAGTGGCGCTCCGGGTTCCGCGCTCGGACACGGCCCGTATCACCGAACAACTGCTCGCGACGCTCCCCGTCACCGACCTGACCGTCGAAGATACGCCGATCGAAGAAGTGATCGAGCAGGTTTTTGCATTGGAATGATCTCATGAGGGGACTGTTCGATTTGTATCTGGCGCAATTCAGGACGACCATCGCCGTGCAGCTCCAGTATCGCGCCGCCCTGATCATCTGGCTGATCGAAACGATCCTCGAACCGTTGATCTACATGATTGTCTGGTCGACGGTCGCGCGGGCGGGTCAGGGCAGTGTGGCGGACTATGCGCCGCGCGATTTTGCGGCCTATTACATCCTTTTCATGCTGGTCAATCACATCACCTTCACCTGGATCATGTGGGAATTCGAGTTTCGGGTGCGGCAAGGGTATTTGTCCGGATTGCTCCTCCGACCGATCCACCCGATTCATCGTGACATCGCGGAAAACATGACCTACAAAGCGCTCACGCTGACCGTCATGCTGCCGACCGCGGCAGTGCTGACGTGGCTGTTCGACCCGGCCTTTCAGTTCTCCCGCCGGACGATCTCGCTCTTCATCGTTTCGGTCGTTCTGGCGTTTCTGATGCGCTTCCTGCTGGAATGGACGCTGGCACTCGCGGCTTTCTGGACGACGCGAACCAGTGCGATCAATCAGATGTATTACGTCGTCATGATGTTTCTCTCCGGCGAAATCGCCCCGCTGGCGCTGCTCCCCGAACCGATGCAGCAGGTCGCGCATCTCCTCCCGTTCCGCTGGATGCTGGGATTTCCGGTGGAGATCGGCCTGAACCGCCTGACACCCGTCGAGATTCAGCACGGAATCCTGATTCAGGTGGTCTGGATCGTTCTGGCGACGGGCCTGATGCGGTTTTTCTGGAGCCGGGGGCTTCGGCGGTATTCGGCGGTGGGCGCATGAAACTGCTCCGTCTGCTCTGGCTCTATTTCCGCCTCGGTGTCCTGAGCGAGATGGAATACCGGATCAACTTCTTCATTCAACTCGGGCAGTCGATGCTGTCGCTGGGCGCCGCCGTCGCGAATCTCGCCATCGTCTTTTCCCATACTTCCAATCTCAACGGATGGGATCCGCCCGCCCTCACGGTGCTGCTCGGGATCTTCTTCATGATGGGAGGCGTGATCGGGTTCGTCATTGAGCCGAGTCTGCAGCGTTTGATGGAAGATATCCGTGAAGGAACGCTCGATTTCGTGCTGATGAAGCCCGAGGATTCTCAATTGCTGGTCGGTGTCCGGCAGGTCAGGATCTGGAAACTGTTCGACATCGGCCTCGGATGCGCAGTGATCGTGACGGGGCTGATCTGGTCGGGTGAGGGGGTCTCGGTGGGGAATCTCAGCGTCTTCGCCCTGACGATTCTGGCCGGAACGGTTATTGTCTACTGTTTCTGGATGCTGTTGGCGACGCTGACGTTCTGGTTCGTGAAACTCGAAAATATTCTCGTGATCTTCCAGTTCGTCTACCAGGCCGGGCGCTGGCCGGTGACACTGTATCCGGCCTGGCTCCGGTTTGCCCTGACGGTGATTGTGCCGGTGGCATTCGCGACGACCGTGCCGGCGCAGGCGATCACCGGCGGTCTGGAGACGGAGATGCTGGCAGGGGCGGTCCTGTTCGCGGTTTTCCTGTCCGTTGCCGCGAGGCTTTTCTGGAAGGTCGGTGTGAAGCGATACTCCGGCGCTTCGAGTTGATTGCTCACTGGAGTTTGAGACACGCGCGCGGTTCTGATAGGGTGGAATCAATCATTCACCGATCGGATATCGGTCACATCTGTCTGACCGGATCGTTTAAAAGGAGTGTTCAATGAAGAAGCCCTTAAAATCCACGTTCTTGATCATGTCAACTCTGATTGCGCTGATCTGTTTCACCTCACCCGTTATTCCGGCAACCGATCGGGGGCCTTGCGACGAGGCTTACTACACCAACGGATTACCGGATTACACCAATGGATATCTGTGCGATCGTCACTCGCAGCCATCCGTCGTCGATTCCTGGATGATCGATGATGTTTTGATTCCCGACTCGATCTTTCTGACCGGATTGGCATTCTGGACGGTCAGCCCATCAAATTATCAGTTTGAGGATCGCGGTGATTTCATCATTCTGTCCGATGACAGCGGAGTTCCAGGCGCCATTCTCGTTCAGGCGCACAATGTGCCGCTGACCCGCACGGAAACTGGCAATACCTTCTTTTCTTTACCGGAGTACATCCACACCTTCGAAGGTCTCGACATTCCTCTGAACGCAGGTTCCTACTGGATCGGGATGCGGCCCACCAACGGCCTGGATGCCGGATTGAGTTATCATCTCGCCGCCCCCGTGACCGGGCAGAATGCGTACTTCCGGTACACCGCTAACGGGTTTCCGTCATGGACTGATTCAGAATCCGCCTTCGGAATTCCGGTCGGATTGGCGTTTTGCATCTTTGCGGATCCCTATGATTTCACTGTGCCAGGGCTGACCCCATGGCAAACCGCTCCTGCCACACCGTTCGAGTACAATCGGTTCGACGCCGAGTTCGTTCCGGGACCGGAAGGGGAAGAGTGGGCGAATTGCGTGTATGTCCTGGGTGGCCGCACTTCTGCCGCGACCGAATCGCCGGACATCTATCGCTATGACCCGCTAACCGGCACGTTCAGCGATACCGGTGTCGACATGATCGAGGATGTCAGCAACTACACCGTCAATCTGATTCTCGACGACGGCACCGGCAACGGGCCTGCGCTGTATGTCATGGGTGGCTACAACGCGGAATCGGCCGCAACGATCAGTCTGGTTCAGCGGTTCTATCCCGCGACAGGAACGATCGAATCACTTCCGTCGGATCCGCTGCCGATAGTCATCGGCACCGAGTTTGTGAACGCCTCCGGCACGGCGGTTGTCGATGATGTGGTGTATGTGTTCGGCGGACGCGCGGTGCTTACGACACCATACTTCACATCCGAAACGTGGTCGTTCAACCCGAATCAGCCCGCCGGATCGCGATGGTCGAATCTGGGCATCGAACTGAGCGAAGGCCGGGCATCGACGATGACGGCCGTGCAGGGAACTCGGATTTTCTGTTTCGGCGGAGATTCAGCTTATGATGGCAGCACGCTGACAGCCACGAACAGCGTTGAGATGCTCGATATCGCCAATCTGTCGGCTGGTTGGGTCTCACGATCCGATCTGCCGTTCATCATCGGCGAGGGTCAGGGCTTTCATGTCCCCTATGGCCCGGGCATCCCGGCCTCGTTCCTGCGGAAAGTCGCGATCGCAGGCGGAGGGCAATGGCCCGATCAATCCTCCGAAGCCCTGCTCGGAGATCTGCCGACGGATATCTGGAACGCCGGATTCCCGGACCTGAACGAAGCCCGGCGCAATCATGCCGGTGTGTTCATCCCCCTGACGACCGATGCCCCCGACGACGGTCTGCCGGGTTTCTGGGTGTTCGGCGGCAGAACGGTGTCGGATGATCCTCCATACGGCTCACCGGAGTATTATTCCGTTCCGTGGATTCCGACGCCCACACCGTCCGCCGCTCCGACACCAACGCCATCCGTCTGCACGGAACTGGGCTGCCAGATCAAAATGCCTTCCAATCTGTTCAATGCCGGCGATCTCTGTTCCTGCACCCTGACCATCTGCAATCCCTCGTCCACCACCTATCCCCAGGTGCCTGTTTTCGCGATTCTGGATGTGTACGGCCTGTATTTCTTCGCCCCGGATTTCTCGAACTTCAATCATTATACGCTCGATATCACACCTGGTGAGCAGGAGGTCGAAGTGCTTCCGGATTTTACCTGGCCGGAAAATGCCGGTGCCGCCTCGGGAATTCTGTGGTATGCTGCCATGACGAACGCAGATATCACGGACCTGTTCGGAGTACTGGGGCAATTTGAATTCGGCTGGGAATAACAGAGCAACATCGATCATCGCGTGGGCGCTGTACGATTGGGGGAACTCTGCTTTTGCGACAACGGTCATGGCGGCGTTCTTCCCGATCATGCTCAAACAATACTGGGATGCGGGGTCGGACACGGCCCTGAGCACCGCCCGGCTGGGCGTCACCAACGCTCTTGCCGGCCTTCTGCTCGCGCTGACAGCGCCGCTGCTCGGAGCGATTGCGGATCATGGCTCCTCCCGAAAACGTTTCCTCGGTTTTTTCGCTTTTTCAGGCGCTGCCGCCACAGCCTCACTCGCGTTCATCCCCTCACACCGCTGGGATCTCGCACTCCCCCTCTTCGCCGCCGGCCTCTTCGGCTACTCGGCCGCCAATATCTTCTACGACGCACTCCTCACCATCGTGTCGCCTCGGGATCGCGTCCATGCCGTGTCCGCGCTGGGATACTCGCTCGGATACCTGGGCGGTGGTCTCCTGTTCGCGCTCAATGTCTGGATGACGCTGGATCCGTCCCGGTTCGGTCTTGCATCGACGAGTGCCGCCGCACTTACCTCCTTCCTGATCGCCGGAATCTGGTGGGCTGCCTTCACTCTGCCCTTGCTGATGCTGACGACGGAGCCCCGTCCGACCGGAGTTCACAGTCCTGCCTCGATCCGCATGGGACTTCGCCGTTTACGGGACACATTCCGTGAAATCCGGGCGTTGAAACCGATCTGGCTGTTCCTGCTCGCCTACTGGTTCTACATCGATGGTGTGGATACGATCATCAAGATGGCGGTGGATTACGGTGTGGCGATCGGGCTGGATAGTTCGGGGCTGCTCAGAGCGCTCATCATCACCCAGTTCATCGGGTTTCCGTCGGCTCTTGTGTTCGGGTGGGCCGGTGAGCGCATCGGGGCGCGCAACGGGATATTCATCGCCCTCGCAGGGTATCTCGCGGTCTCGATCTACGCCGGTTTCATTTCGACCGGTTTCGAGTTTTATCTGCTGGCTGCGGTGATCGGGCTGATCCAGGGAGGCGTTCAATCTCTGAGTCGCTCGATGTTCAGCCGCATGATCCCGCCGGAGAAATGCGCGGAGTACTTCGGGTTTTACAACATGCTGGGCAAATTCGCGGCGGTCGCGGGGCCGGCGATCATCGGTTTGACGGCGTATACTCTAAGCCGTCTGGGGACGTCTCCCGGGATCGCTTCCCGCCTGAGCATCGTGTCGGTGGCGATCCTGTTCGTGATTGGCGGTTCTATTTTATTCCGCGTGCCGGTTTCACCAGAATCACACGGTGTTCCAGCCGCTCCGACTCGCTCCTGATCCGCCTGATTTCACGATATCCGGCCGGATCGATATCCACGGCCGCCCACCGGACCATTTCATCGTGACGGTACACATGCCCGTTCATCCGTGTCCGGATCTGCCAGCTTGCATGTTTGAACCGCGCATCGGCATTCTTCGGTGTCTGGAGGATATCGAGGGTCTCCGGAAGCGTCACCGACACCGAGACGGTTTCCCGTGCCGTCGAATCCAGCCGCATCGGCAGCATTCGCTCGGGCATCGAGGTCAGCACGGGGATGCGCGCAAACGGCAGCCGGAACACCGGAATCTCGATGACCGACAGATCGCCCATTTCCGGACAGATCCGGCCTCCTGAAAACGCAATGCGGATCCTGGGAGACTCCGTCATGTCATTCCAATCCGATTCGGTTACCGTTCCGATGATCGCTCCGGGAATGCACTGGACCAACTGCCGTTCATAGGCCCGATACCGCTCTTCCGGCGACAGATCCCGGTTCTCCTCCCGGGCCCAGTATGAAAAATACCCCTCTCCCATCCAGGTGATTTCGCCGGATATCCGGCCGGTTTCATCCAGCACCAGATTCATCTCGAGTTTACTTTGCGACGCTTCGGGCGGGAGCACGGGAATCGATTCGATTGCATGCCGGTTCTGACCGATCCGAAGGGCTTTCCGGCCCGCCGAGGCGATAAAGAAACCGAACGGGAGATTATCCAGGCCGGGATCCAGCCAGTATCGGCGTTTTGCGGTGAGTTCCACGATACATCCCGCAGAATCGAACTGTTCGATTGAAGGCACACTCGGCTCGATGATGAGCGAATCGCGGTTGAACAGAACCAGTTCCGCTGCGATTCCGGCCGCGCGGTAGAGCGCCATCAGCAGGACCGTTTTATCCCGGGTATCCCCGAAACGCCGTTCCAGTGTCTGGGCAGGGGGAGTCGGATCATATCCTGCCAATTGCACAGGAATCTCGATCATCCGGATGTTTTCACTCACCCAGTAATAGATCGCTGCGGCGCGTTCGATGTCCGTTACGCACCCCGCGGTGATCACACCGAGCAACTCACGGGTGTCGAACGGCGCTTCGACGGCTCGCATAAAGCGGCTCCGGAGCCACCCTGCGGCGGATGTCCAATCCCGGGCGCATGAATACTGGAGTCTCGGAACCACATTCTGTTCCGGTGCGCTGCCCCATTCGCTCCGGACCATCGCCGTGTCCTCGCGACTCCAGGCATACTCGATCACCCGCCCCTTCGAGACGGAGGGGGTTTCGAGATTCCCCGCGATGGCATAGGTGAACGGCACGGAAGCCGGGATGTGGATCCTGAGATCCTCCCGGAGCACGGGAATGGCATCCTGAAAAATGTGATGCCCGCTCAATGGACGCTCGTCGGCGGGATACGTTGCCGACATCTTCACCTTGTAGTGGATGATCGTTCCGGGTTCGACGCCGGAAAACGACACGATGCGTTGCCGGATCGCACCGTACACGGCCGCATCCATGAGCCATGGCGGGATGATCTCATTGTCCGCCCCGTCCATCAGAGGCATCAGGCGTCCGTCCGGCGTCTGGGTTTCCGCCGACAGCAGTTCGACGGTCTCGAAGCGCTGATCGAACAGCACTTTCAGATCCCCATAGAGATTCTTCCCGTTACCCGTCAGAATTTTCATCCAGACTTCCTGAACCGTCACCCGGCTCCGGTCGTTCGGAATATCGACGTCGGTGTCTCTCGACAGGATGACCGCATCGGCATCCTCCAGGAGCACCGGATCAACCGGATCCGTTGCACGCAACACCGGCACCGTTTCGGAAATGACCCGTTCCTGGGCTAGGAGTGGCCACGCAACGACCAGTGCGGCAACCAGCGCGGCAACCATAACGCTCGTTCGGATCGTTCGCATGACCTATCTCCCTTTCTTCTGCAGGATAACAAACGCCTTGTCTTCCACCCGCATGTCGGACACGACGGATCGAAACGCCTCGAACTCCTCCGCCAGAACGCGCGGCGATCGGCACTCGAACGTCTGCTCGAACCGGATCGTCTGGTCGGAATCGTGTGTATGCGTGCGAGTGAACACCAGATTCGCCCGTGACATACTGACCGGTTTCGGCAGCGACTGCACCGTCATGCCTCGCGGCAGCCGGACCGTTTCGGACACGGTCATTTTCCATGTCGATCCGAGATCCGCCGGCCAGTGCCGTTGGGATTGCGATGCGCATTCGACGACCCGCTCGAACTGGTCATCCAGGAAATTCCGTGAACTCGGGACCTTGAAAAGATTACTCCCGCCGAGTCGGATCAGGAAGTCCGGCGCATGGTAGCGCAGAGTGAAGGTGAGGGGAATCGTGAGATCGTCCATGGATTCCGGGGCGACGTCGATGCCATCGAGCACGGCGCCGGGCGATACGGACTGCAGCAGCATGTTGAACCACTGGTCGTGCTCGGCTTCAGGAATATAGTACAGTGCGCTCCGGAATGACGAGTCGGCCTGCCCGATCCCTTCGAACCGGATCGTTCCCGTCAGGTTCCCCTGTGCATCGATTGTGGATTCTGCGGTGATCGTCGCCGCGTTACGGTCGGGCGGCAAGATCGGGATCCGGTCGAACGGGTGGCCTTCCTTCGAGATTCTTAAAACACCCGTACCGCCACTCGTGGCAGGAAGCATCTCCTTTTCGAGATCGGTGGTGACATCGAGATACCGGAACGAATCGGATCCGGGCAGTTTGACGGAGACGATCGCGTGGTTGAACTGATCCACCGCGGCCTCGCCGAACACCCTCCGTTCCGGATTGTTCAGCGTGTAATAGGCATCGATTCCGATGATCCGGAGCATGGCCGTCAGGAGCCCTGCTTTGTCCTTGCAGACACCGGCGTTATTGGCAAACGTCCTCGTGACCGGATCGGGATTCACGCCGGGCCGATCGCCGTAGGTGACCCCGAGATACCGGACGCTGCGCGTCACGTAGCGGAACAGGGCCGCCATCTGCGCCTCCGGATCCGTGATCCCTTCGGTCAACTCGGCGACCTTCGCACGGATCGCGTCGTCCGGCACCAGGAACGGTTCGATCAGAACGGATTCGCGCCGTGAGAACTCCTCCCAGGTTTCGGTGCTGACCAGAAGCGACGTCCGGACTTCTTCGATATGAACCATCCCGGGTTCCACGCGGATCACCGGAAGATTCCGACCGACCCACATCCAGTCCGTCCAGGCATCACCCGGTTCGCGTGAAAAGGCGACGCGCCCTTCCGGGTCGTTGACGACTGCCCAATGGAGATTGATCTGAGCCGGCGCGCGCAGCCGACAGGAAGCCTCGACGATCGGATCCGTGCCGTTGAAGCCCTGGCCCCAATGCAACGCGCCCGGCGATCGCGTACTGATCGCGCAGTTTTCGTAGGTATAGGAGATGATCGCACCGGGTTCGAGGCCCGGGAAGTTGATGATCTTGCTCCGCCAGATCGGCTCGAAAATGTTGACATAGGCGTCCTCGGAATTGCTTTCGTCCAGGATATCCTCCTGAGGAATCGAGGTGATCGTGCCATCCGGTGCGATCACGTAGGCTTCCAGGATCCGGGTGCGGTCGTAGGGCAGATCATAGGAAGCCGACACCGTGCCGTATGATTCACAGCCCTTGCGGGTAAGCACCAGAACCGCTTCCTGTTGGATGAGGTGGTAGAAACCGTCCGAATCGAATGCCGTGCGGTCGCGGACCAGCAGGCGGATCGCGTGTGTATCCGGGCCGGGGCCGGATGCGAGAGCGGTTTGGGCGAGCGCCCGGATCTCGTCCGGCGTTGCGAGGGCGTCGAGTGGAACCGGGAGCGCTTCGGAGCGTTCGAGGGCGGCGGCTTCGGGACTTCCGGGTTCGATTTTGTCCCAGGGCGGAGGGTCGGCAAGGCTGCCTGCGGGGAGCAGGGCGGCGAGGAGGATGAGGGTGATCAGCGCAAAGATGACTCGATTGGGCATGACGAGAGTCCTTTCCTTGGGTCCGGACGCAGCATCCGGAGGTCGAATGAACCGGAGTGTAGAACAAATCGGCGCGTACGGGAAGAGTCCGTAGTGCGGATCAAGGGAGCATGAGCGACTGATCCTTTCCGGTTCCATTCCTGCCGGAAAATGGTCGGGTAAAAGTGATGGATGGTGAATCGATCGACTGTTGCAGTCTGGATGGAGTCTCACCGTTTTACTTTATGATTGGAGGATCGCGGGGAATGCAATTACGCTAGATCTCTGCCTCCTCGTTGTCGTTGTCGTTGTCGTAATCGTTTTCGATGCCACCGTATGTCTCCGAAACATCGCGCATTTCATGATTCACCTCACCCGGTCTCGTCAGCATCGAAACAAGTCGGATCACAATGCTGCGTCGCGAGTGATCTCAACGAAGCGAAAGATTGACAGTGAGCCGGGAGGAATCAAGCTGGTTGTGGGCAGATCGCATAGTTTCTTTCGATTACGATTACGATTACGACAACGACAACGATTGCGACAACGATCAGGGCAACGGCAACCGTTCCGCTGGCGCTCCATCCTAGCCACGCGCCCGACCGCTAGCTCCAACCGCTTATTGGCCGGCCTCGTTCGCTCCCATGGAAGCACTCCGTCCGCAGATCAGTGCGTGAACTGCCGCGAGACCGGGAAGAACGAGGAACGCAGCAGAGACCGCGAGCACCCTCCATGAAGGACGATCGGAGATACCATTTGCCACGACGATCCCCACGAGTGTGGAGACTGGCGCGGCCAGGCAGAGAGCGGCACCGACACGGTGACCAGAAGGCAGCACATTCGCGACGAAGGCCGCCAGAGCCAGCACGACCCCACCACCGAGAGCCGGGAACATGAGCGGTTCAAGTGCCCACCAAGCGCTGTCCCTTGGGGCGAATTCCGAAGGAGGCGCTCCGACGCCCAAGACGACTGCCAGTATAAGAGCCAGGAGGCTCCCCAACACCACCTGAGATCGTTGCCTCATCCGGCTCCGTTCACAACTGACACCCACGATCTCTCCTCCGTCGTCCGAGTCTGTCGCACCTCACGGGGTCCGACCAACAATGTGATTCAACTGTTTTCTACTCATCTGCTGTATCAAATCATACCTTCACTGATTTGCAAGAAAAAACTGCGTATCCTTTGCCAGCTATCTTTCCAGTTTCGATCGAGAGAAATTTTATCAATATCCTGCGAAAGTTATCCCCGAAGACATCGCCAGCATCTTCTCACACCGCATTGCGTCACCACAGCAAAAACCGGCATCCTGACTGATTCAATCCCGGCCTTCGAATCCAAACACGATCACCCCCCTCTTTTGTTTTGATTCGAAATCAGATAGATAATACCGGATTCGAGTCTCGGTTCGCGTCCCCACCCATCTTATTCCAGGAGTCGATTCTCATGAAACTGAATGTCGTCCGATCAATGTATGACTGGGTCCTGAAATGGGCGGAAAAACCCTCCGCCGGTTACGCCCTGTTCGTCCTCGCCTTCGCCGAAAGCAGCTTCTTCCCTATCCCGCCCGATGTCCTCCTCATCCCCCTCGTCCTGGGATACCGGAAAAAATGGTTCCATCTCGCCCTGCTCACGACCATCGCATCCGCCCTGGGCGGAATCTTCGGCTACGGTATCGGCCACTGGCTCTGGTGGAGCGGCCATGCCAGCCAGATGCAGTTCAGCGGACTGGCCGAGTTCTTTTTCCGCGTCATTCCCGGCTTCTCGAAGGAAGTCTTCGAACAGATGCGCGTGAAATACGAGCTGTACAACTTCTGGATCGTCTTCACCGCCGGTTTCACCCCGATCCCCTATAAACTGATCACCATCTCCGCCGGAGCATTCAACGTCGATTTCATCATCTTCTGCATCGCCTCGATCATCTCCCGCGGCGCCCGTTTCTTTATGCTCGCCGCCTTGATCCGCATCTTCGGCGAACCGATCCGCACATTCATCGACAAATACTTCAACCTCCTTGCGGTCCTCTTCACCATCCTGCTCATCGGCGGATTCATTGTCCTGAAACATTTCATGTAAGGGAGTCACCCCATGAAACCCTCCTGCCTGCTTATCACAACGCTGCTGCTGCTCGCCGGCCTCCCGCCGGGATCCGCAACGGTCGATCTGAATGTCAGCGAACATATCCTGCAAAACGGGATGCGCGTCCTGACAGTCGAACGCCATTCCGTCCCGGTAGTCTCGTTCGCGCTGTACTATCGCGTCGGCGCGATCGACGATCCGCCGGGGAAAAAAGGCATGGCTCACTACTGCGAACACATGCTGTTCAAATCGACGAAAAATCTGGAAGGCGAATCCTACGCGAAACTCGTCGGAGCAGTTGCCGGAGGCCACAGCAACGCCAACACGACAACAGACCGCACCTGCTACCACGCGACGATCCCCCCGGATCGCCTGGAACTGATCATTCGTCTCGAAGCGGAACGCATGGCGAACCTCGAACCGACTCGCGAGGAAGCCGCAACGGAACTCGAAGTCGTCAAGGAAGAACTCAGACAGGGCTACATGGATGACCCCATGGGACGGTTGCGACGACTGTTCCACGAAAATCTCTTTGCAATCCACCCCTACGGCGTGCTCACGATCGGCCTGCTGGACGATCTTAATACGATCTCATACGAAGACCTGATGGCTTTTTATCACCGATTCTATACTCCGGCCAACGCCATCGCGGTCATCGTCGGCGATTTCGAGACGACCGATGCGATCCCCCTGATGGAGCGCTTTTTCGGATCGATTCCAGCGGGGGAGCGGAACCCGAGACGCTATCCGGCGGAACCGCAGCAGACTCAGGAACGACGAACGGTTTTGGAATTGCCTGTGCAACAGAGCGTCTACTACGCGGGTTACCAGGCAGTCTCCGGATCACACCCCGATGCGCTCGCCATCGAACTGCTGACGGTCGCCCTGTCACGCGGCGGGTCAAGCCCGCTGGGACAACTCTCACAGGGACCCGACCCGGTCGCGATGTACGCCGCGGCCTACTTCCGGGGCCTTCTCGAACCGTACCCGATCATCGTCACCGGAGCGCCTCTCCCGGGCGTGTCGACCGATATCCTGGAAACCCGCATCGACTCGGAACTCGAATCGATCGCCCGGAACGGATTGACGGAAGCGCAATTCCGGACGGCGCGCGCGCAACTGGAAGCAGCCGAAATCTATGAACTTCAGTCCTCTCTCGGCGTCGCCATCGGTCTGGGAGAAGCGGAGATGACAGGCGCATGGCGGGATGCCATCACGCGTGCCGATCGACTCGCGACGGTGACCCGTGAGGATGTCTGCCGTGTCGCAAAAGAGTATCTCAGGCGCGACCGTCGCACCGTCGCCATCCTGAAACCTCAGCCGCCGGAATCGTCAGACATACCGGAATCCGGCGCATCGTCACCCGAGGGAGACGTCCGATGATCCGCCGAACCGTCACGCTCACATTCATCACATTGCTCCTGTCGGCCTGCATCCACCGTCAACCCTCCCCGACCGACTCGATCAGGAACTATGTCGCAACGGCTTCCTGGGATCGGTCGGCGTCCTTTGATTTCCAGGAACCGGTTCAGATCACACTGTCGAACGGGTTGAGGGTATTTCTGATCGAACGCGAGGACATTCCGATGGTGTTTTTCCGGACGCAGGTCCGCGGAGGTTCCATCTATGATCCCCCCGGGAAGGAAGGCCTGGCCTATCTGACCGGCTGGGTCCTGACGGAAGGCGCCGAAGGAATCCCGGATGAAACGATCGACGCGATGATGGATTCTCGCGGAGCGATTCTGACCTCGCAGGCCTTCAGCGAATCCTGCATCGCCACGCTCACCTGCCTGAAGAAGGATCTCGGCGATGTCTTTCCGATGTACGCCGGTATCGTGTCGAAGCCCTCACTGGAAGAAACCAAGATCCGGGAATCGATCGGCTACCTGAAAGGTGATCTCCTCCGCCTGAAGAACGACCTGGGCGAACTCTGCTTCCGCCGCTTCCGCGCCGACGTTTTCGGCGACCACCCCTACTCGAAACCCTACAAGGGAACGATCGCCGGACTCGATTCCATTGACCGCCGGGATGTTGTCGCGTTTTACGACCGCTATTACCAGCCCTCGGATGCGGTCCTGATCGCAGTGGGGGCGATCACGGAAACGGAACTCAGAACGCTGTGCGAGAAACACCTGTCCAACTGGACATCGCGCACTGCGGACCCGCTCCCGGAGATCGCTCCGCCCGAACCCCTTCATGGGATCACCATCCGGATCATCGATCAGGAAGCCGTACAGGCCCAGATCGCACTGGGCCACATCGGCATCGATCGCCGCAATCCTGACCAGTTCGCCCTGGATGTGCTGAACGAAATTCTCGGCGGAGGCAGTCTCGCGTCGCGCCTGGGCAACGAAGTCCGGGTCAACCGCGGCCTGACATACGGGATCTACAGTTTTTTTGCCCGGCGTGAGTTTACAGGCGAATTCGCGGTGTCGACCTTCACCAAGGTCGAGTCGGTCGGGCAGGTGGTCGAGGTGATTCTGAACGAATTGAGAAAAATCCGAGATACAGCGGTTTCGGAGGAGGAACTTCGAGACGCGAAGCAGGGGCTGATCGGGCAGTTTCCGTTGCGTTTCGAGGAGTACGAGGGGCTGGCCGAGGAAATCAGCTATCTGTATTACAACAATCTGCCGATCGAATACGTCAAAGAGTATTCACAGCGCGTCGCGGCGATCTCCGCCGATGACCTGCAGCAGGCCGCCCGCACCTATATCGATCCCGACAACCTGACCATCACGGTGGTCGGCCCGGCGGATCGCATCGAACCTCAACTCCGATCGCTCGGCGTCGTCGAACGCGTCCCGGCGATCTGATCGGAAAGGACCCCTCCCATGACGGACTTCCGGAAACCATCCGATGAAAAAGAACTCGTCGCCATGCTCGATTCGATCGACGCCCGCCTCGAAGAGATCGGCGCCCGTTCGAGTCTCGCGCACTTCAACCGCCTCACCGGTGCACCTCACGAAGATCTCGAAGCGCTGAATCAGGAATCCGCCGCAATCATGCTCAATGCGGATTATCGCGACACGATCGAACACTGGCGCTCCCGATCACTCTCCCCGCGTCTCATGCGCAGACTCGACCTATTCCATCGGGCATTCCGGAGCGCTCGGATCGACAACAATCCTGGCCTGTTTGCGCTGGCAAACCGGATTGAAGAAAAGATCATCCGCTTCCAGCCGGAACTCGACGGTGTGAAGTTGTCCCGCAGCGATCTGGGCAAGGTGCTGGAAACCGAACCGGATCGAGCCCGGCGAGAGAGAGCCTATCGCGCCAACAAGGCACTCGGCGAACTGATCGAGCAAGATGTTCTTGAACTGTTCGCATATCGAAACGATCTGGCGAAAGAACTCGGTGCCGCCACCTACGTCGATCTCGGTCTGGAACTCGCTGACCTGAAGGAATCCGAACTCGATATGCTGTTCGACCAGGTCCGGCTCGCCACCGAGGATCTCTGGAATGACAGCCTGTCCGATATCGCGCATCAACTCGGCATCGCATCCCCCGCTCCTTGGGATTTCAGCTACTACATCCACTCGGTGCTCCCCTCCCCTCCGATCTCGAAATTCCCCAAAAGCGGCATCATCCCGACATTCCGGAAATGGCTCGCGCGCTGCGGCGGCGATTTGGGCAAACTCCCGATCGAGGTCATCGAACAGGACATCCCGTATGGTGGTTTGTGCGTCCCGATCCGAATGGGCAAGGACATCCGGATTCTGACAAATCCCCGCGATGGCCTGTCCTGGTACAATATTCTCTTCCACGAATTCGGCCACGGCATCCACGCCAGCCTGATCGATACGTCCTCACATCTCGTCGCGGGAGGCGATCCGTCCTTCTTCTGGGAGGGGATCGCAGGGGTATTCCAGTGGATCACCGACATGCCGGAATTCCTGAAGGACGAGTTCGGGATGACGGATCGTGAGATCGCCGATGTGGTGCGGCAGAACCGGGTCCGGAACATCCTGGGTTACCGGAACATCGCCGTCGCCTGCCGTCTCGAATGGGCCATCTACCGCCGCACCCCCGATCCCCGGAAGTATCTGGAGAATCTGCTGCGTGACACCATTGGCATCGAGCCGCCGGAACGACCCTCCTGGGCCGGCGATACCCTGTACACCACGCACCCGCTTTACCATCAGAATTACCTGCTGATGGATGTCATGGCGACCCAGACGATCGACGCGGTCCGGCGCTCCTTCGGCACGTATCCGGCCCCGGGGATGTTCGACTTCGTCGTCGATCATTATGTTCGAGACGGTGGATGGAAACCCTGGCGGGACAAGATTGCCGCGGCAACCGGCTCGCCGCTGACCGCTCAGGCGCTCGGCCACTACCTGACGGATCATTGATCGCATCGATGAAGGCCGCGCGGATCCTGTCTGTTTGCCTGTCGGTTCTTCTGATCCCTGTTGTGTCGCATGCCTTCGGGGCAATCAACGTTCGCCTCCTGACCGAGCCGATCTCGGCGGCTGCTGGCATCGACGTCACGCTCGAAACCGCCTTTCAGAAACCGATGCGGAATGCGACGGGGCAGACGGGGCAGGCCTGGTTCTTTGAGCTGCCGCCGGGCGATTACACCGTTTCGTTGACTCCGGAAGAAGGCCGTCCGCGGCTCCGCATCCCGGTGTCGCTCGGCATCAACGCCGTCATCATCGTCGATGTGTTGTGCAGTGCTTGCGACGATGCCGATCGGGTCTGCATCCGCCGTGAAAAACTGCCGGATTCGCCGGCGGTCGTGACGGCATCCGAAATAGACTGGCTGCCGGAAGGCTCGAACCTCACCGGCCTGTTCCGCTCGGTACCCTGGTCGTTCGGCGAGCAAACCCATCATGTGCTCGGGGGCTCCCCGAACGATCTCGGATTGATCATCGACGGCATGGACCTGAGCGATCCGGCGGGTCGGGTATGGATTCCGGGATACTCGGTGCAGTCGTTCGATCAGATGCTCCTTCACGGGGTGGCTCTGCCGATCGGCGACACCCCGGATCGCACGTCGATTCTCGAGATCACCCCTCGTCAGCCCGCGCAGCGTCTCCATCTGTTCGCCCGGTTCAATCAATCTCACGGAGAACTCCTCAACCTGCCAGGTTCCACACGCCTGATTCAGGGCGGAGATGGGATTGAGTCGGAAGCCGCGCTGGCCGGACCGGTCTGGTCGGATCGGATCTGGTTCATGGGAAGTTTCCGCGGTCTGGCCCGGGCGTTGCCCGACCCGGAACAGGTCTCGCCGCAGGACAACTGGAGGCAGCATGAATCGGCTGTCACCGGGAACGCCCTGGCGGGTCAGCTTCTGTTTCGCCTGTTCGATGAACAGCGCGTGAGGATCATGTATGGTCTCGAGGGATATCGGTATGATGACATCGTGCCGACGGACACCAGTTCGCCGGATGCCGCGACGGATTTCCTTGTCGAGCGGCCTTTCGGTCTGATCCGCTGGTCCTGGCGCATTTCCCCCCGCTGGAGTCTCGGGGCAATGGCCGGACAGCTGCTCGACCGGGACGAATCGAGCCCCCGGAACCGGTCACGATCGGATCCGACTGATGCGTCATTTCGGGATATGCGGACCGATCGCTACTACAACAATGGAGCGAACTGGACAGAAGACGAGCGCAGGCGAATGATCGCGTCCTTCCGGATCCATTACTCCAACGATGACCTCGCGGGCGTCCACCGACTGACTCTCGGAGCAGGCTGGCAGCGGGACCGGCAGCGGATCGAAGAGACTGCCGCGGGAGGGGCCTGGTATGAGTTTACGGAAACGGACGCGCTTCGTGAGCGCTTGTCGGACGAATCCGCAGTTCGCTTGAGAGGCGATTTCTTCCATTTTCATCTCGAAGACAAATGGTATCTTCTCGATCATGTGCTCCTGGAAGTCGGCGTCCAGTACAACCGATCGATCTATTATGACAGTCGAGGGGATTCCGCATATCCAGGATGGGAATGGGGTGCATTCAAGGCCGGGGATTATCTGGACGATGACGGTGGGTACAAGTGGACGAGTCAGATGAAGTTCGACACGATGTGGGCACCGAGAATCGGCTTCAAATGGGATATCTTCAAGGATAACTGCGCCGTGATCACGGCATCCTTCAGCCGATACTACGATCCGCTCGATCTGACGTTCCCCCGCGATGTCGAGGCGCGGGCGGGCGAACGCAGGATCCGTGAACGCTATACCGGTCCCGGGTGGACCGATGCGGACCAGAACGGCATTCCCGATGAACCGCACTTCTTCGCAAATGAAAACTGGAGTCCGGCATCGGGAGATGCTGAACCGGCGACCCTGCTCATCGATACCGAACTTGCGCCGCCGAGCACCGATGAAGTCGCCGTCGAATATCGTCATGACTGGAAAAACGGCATTCGGCTCTCGACCGGAATGATCGTCCGGGAAGCCAGTCAGATGATCGAGGATGTCGGGTTGTTCGGCGATGCGGACGGCAACATCGTCTGGACATATCGGGGGGCAGTTGACGCCGAGACCAACGAAATCAAAGCCGGAAAGCCGTATGATCCGTGCGTGGGCGATTATACCCGACGATACTCCTTCGTGACCAATCTGGAAGGTTCGCAGCGCCGATATTACGGGTTTCACATTCAGGCCGCCTACGAAGGCAGGAGGGTCAAGCTCCTGGGTGGGTATGTGCTGTCCAACACCATCGGAAAGGTGGTCGGAGTCGATCTCGAAACCGGCGATCCAGCCTACCTGACATCGGCATTCGATTCGGTCACGTCATCCCGGAACCGCTGGGGAGATCTTCCCTGGTCGGCCCATCACCACCTGTCCGCCTCCGCATGGATCCTTGCGTTCGATCACCGCTGGTTCGAATGCCGTCTCGGGATCGCGGGTTACTGGAGGAGCGGATTTGCATCGACAGCATGGGAACCACCTCCTCCGACATTCGATCCCGGGAACGCCTCCAACGATTTCGACGATCCCGACACATGGACCGGCACGCCGCCCGATGCTTCGAATTCCGAGATCTGGTATCCGGACGGTCGGGGCAATCGGAGGCTGGACCCGATCGTCAATGTCGATCTGTCCGTCCGCAACAGTTTTGAATTAGGTCCATCGAGCCGGCTGGGCCGACTGACTCTCCAGCTCGATGTGATGAATGCCACGAACAACAGGACGTATCGAGAAACCATCGAGGGTGGAGAATGGGCCTCCGACGAGGCTGATCGTCGCGAGGCATCCTCCCGCTGGTACCGCCTCGGCGTCAGCTATTCGTTCTGATGAACGGATCCGGACGATCTTGACTTTTCGGCCTGTTTCGGGCATTGATCAGAGTGCCATACCGGTTGGCGGATGATGCGATTCGCCGAACCCGAAAGTCTTTCCTTTTCAGGAGGTTCACATGCATAGTGCGCCGGTTCAGAGCATGCGGGAAGCACATACGCTTCTTGCCGAGATATCCTTTTCTCCGATCGAGTTGAAACGGGGATATGCTGGCCGATATCTCCGAATCGATCTCTCTCACAACGCGATCGACATTCTCCCCGTAACCCAGCAGATGAAGGATCTGTGGATCGGGGGCAAAGGCTTCGACCTTTGGCTGACATTCAAGGAAATCTCTGCCGGAACAAAGTGGGACAGCCCCGAAAACCCGATCTGTTTTTCATCGGGCCCTCTGGGTGGGACCGCTGCGTTTCCGGGTTCAGGCAAAACACTGGTCACGGCCATCTCGCCGCAGACATTTTCGATGATGGATTGCAACGTCGGCGGATATTTCGGGCCTTTCCTGAAGTTTGCGGGGTTTGATGCTCTGGTTCTGATCGGGAAGGCGTCCGAGGAAACGATCTGTGTGATCGATTCCAAAAACGGATCGATCCGAATCGAGACCGCGCCGATGGAAAGCATCGATTCGCATGTCGTGGCGGAAGAATTGACGGAGATGTATGCCGATGATGAGATGGATAAGCGGAACATCGCGGTGGTGTCCGCGGGCCGGGCTGCCTCGCACGCGAGGATCGGCTGTCTGAACTTTTCGTTCTATGACTGGCGACGCCGGCTTCCCCGGTTCAAGCAGGCCGGGCGCGGCGGCATCGGCCGGGTTTTCCGCGATAAAAAACTGAAAGCGCTCGTGCTGAAAAGCCGCCGGATGCAACCGGAATGGACCATTGAAAAAGGCCCCATTCAATATCCCGTCATCGATTCCCCATGTGTCTCGTGTTCATCCGGAAATGAAACAACTGCCGTCCAGCGGATCGCAGCAGCATACGGATGCAATCCGGATTACGTGAACGAAATGCTCCAGGATATTCAGGACGAGATGCGGTACATCTCGAAAAGCGCGATCACCGAATTGGGGCGCCTGACCGGAATCCCCCGATCCTATCTGTTCCACATCGCGACATCGTCGGGGTACTTCAGTCTGACTCCGAAAGGGAAGCATGAGATCAAGGTTTGCATGGGGAATGCCTGCAAGGCCAGGGGATCCGAGAACGTGCTTGAGGCTTTCGAGCGCGAACTCGGTATTCGACGCGGGGAGACCACTTCCGATCTGCTGTTCAGCATCGAAGGCGTCCCGTGTCTCGGCTGCTGCAATCTCGCCCCCGCCGTCCGTATCGGGCACGATCTCCACGGAGGGGTCCAGCAGGCGGCTGTCGGCAAACTCCTCAAAAAATATCGCGATGGAGGTCAGGTATGAATCAGCCCAATTCCAGCACGACGGAAACCAATCAGGTAATCAGCCAGCCCCGGGATTTTCGCGGAGAGTTACTGATCTGTTCGGGTTCGGGCTGCTCGGCCAATGCTTCGGACGAAATCCGCAAGGAACTCGTTCGCCTGCTATCTGAAAACAACCTCTCGAGCGCTTACAGGATCAGCATCACAGGCTGTCATGGATTCTGCGCCGCAGGGCCGATCATGATCGTTCAGCCGGAGGGGATCTTCTACCAGAAACTCACGATCAAAGTCCTCGATCGGATCGTCAGGGAGCACCTGGTCGAGGGAAAACCGGTGGAAACACTGCTGTTCAGGCATACCGTCGGAACGATCCCGAAACGCGAGGATATTCCCTTCTTCAGCGGACAGGTGCTGATCTCACAGAGAAACAAAGGACTGATCGATCCGGAATCCATCGATTCCTACATCGGCCGCGACGGATATCTCGCATTCACCCGGACACTCCGGAACCGACAGCCGGAGGAGGTGATCCAGTCCATCATCGATTCGGGATTACGAGGCCGCGGCGGCGGTGGATTCCCGACAGGACTCAAATGGCGTGCCTGTCGCGATGCGGCGGTTTCGTCGGGGCTCTCCCCCATCATTGTATGCAATGCGGATCACGGCATGATGCAGCTCGAATCCGACCCGCATTCCGTCATCGAGGGCATGCTGATCGGCGCGTTCGCAATCGGTGCGTCCGAAGGCATCATCTACCTTCGGAACACCTACCATCTCGCGCGGAAACGCCTCGAAATCGCACTCGCACAGGCCACGGAAAAAGGGTTCCTGGGAACCCGGATCGCACAGAGTGGAATGTCGTTCACCATCCGGATCCACCGGGGCGCCGGAGCGTTTATCGGTGGCGAGTCCTCGTCGGTCATCGCGTCGATTTCGGGATCGATCCCCGAACCGCACGCCAAGACGATCCGAAATGCTGTGAAAGGTGTTCACGGGCGTCCGACCGTCGTGAACAACGTCGAGACATGGGCGACGGTGCCGGTGATCATGCACAAGGGAGCGGACTGGTTCGCGGCCATCGGCACGGGAATCCGGAAGGGTGAACCCCTGAGCGGATCGTCAGGAACAAAGGTGTTTTCGCTGATCGGAGACATCACGTATCCCGGTCAGATCGAAATCCCGCTCGGGACATCGCTCGGTGATGTCATTACCCGTTTCGGCGGAGGCGTTCCAAGGCAGATTCCCCTGAAAGCCGTACAGATCGGCGGACCGACCGGCGGATACATCCCGACCTCCCGTCTCGACCTGAAACTCGATTTCGATTCGCTGAAGGCAGCCGGCACGATTCTCGGATCCGGCGAACTCATTGTCCTGAGTGAAAAGAAGTGTATCGCGGATTCTCTGAAAAACACGATCGAGTTTCTCGCCGACGAATCCTGCGGCCAGTGTACGCCCTGTCGCGAGGGTTTGAATGTTGCACGGAGTATTCTCCGCCGGATCACGGAAGGCAACGCCACGACGGATGATCTCGATGGTCTGCGCGAACTGGCTCTGACGATGCGAGAGACGAGCATGTGTCAGTTCGGTGTGACGGCCGCCAATCCGATCCTCACCGCGCTCGACTCGTTCCTGCCCGAACTGCGTGCTCATATCGATCAGAAGAGATGCCCCGCGCGAGTCTGCAAGTCGCTGATCCGCTATGAAATCAATGCTGAGCGTTGTACGGGGTGCACGATGTGTGCGCGCGCCTGTCCGGTATCGGTCATTTCGGGTGAACGGAAAAAACCCCACCGGATCGATTCAACGCGTTGCATTCGATGTGGAACCTGTTTTGAAGTGTGCAAGTTCGACGCAGTGGAGGTGAAATAGCCATGGCCGAAAAAATCACGATCCGAATCAATGGAAACGCGATCAAAGCGACACGGGGAGCGAACCTGCTCAAGGTGCTCCAGGAGAACGGCTACGACATCCCCACCCTGTGCGCTCACAAGGATCTCTCACCGGGCGGGACCTGCAGGATGTGCCTGGTCGAACTGGAATCGAGCGGAGTTCGATCCCTGGTGACATCGTGCAACTGTACCGTTGATGCCGACATCGATGTTTTTACGGAATCCGAGCCGGTTATCCGGAACCGAAAACGGCTCGCCGAACTGTATCTCGGTCGTTTCCCGAACGTCCCCGTCATCCGGGAACTCGCCGCGCGGTGTGGCGTGGCTTCCTCACGTTTCAGTTCGCCGGTGACCGATCCGAATCCGCGTGCCTGCATCCTGTGCGGGCGCTGCGTCCGGGCCTGCAAGGAATTCGTGATCGAACGGATCCTCGATTTTGCAGGAAAAGGGATCAACCGGCATGTCGCGATGCCCTTCAATGAAATGGACGAGCACTGCGTGGGTTGCTCATCGTGCGCTTACGTCTGTCCGACCGGCGCCATACGAATCGTCGACGATCTGAATCAGCCTGTGAATCCGCAACTCATCCGTGATCACGGGATGAAGGTGAACGCCGAGATGGCAACACTCGATAAGGCGCAGAACCGGATGCGGGAAGTGGGGACGGCCAACATCGTCGAAGTCATGGACAAGTATGAACTGCTGCCTGTCATGAATTACCGATTCGGATCTCACCCCGATACCCCGAAGATCGACTCGAAAGTCCTGAAAAGCCGATACTTCACGCAGGAAATGGCCGATGGCTGCTGGCGGGGTTGCTCGATGGCCTGCGCTAAAGCCGTCGATAACTACACGCTTCGGACCGGACCTTATAAAGGCCAGAAGGTCTGCGTGGATGGTCCCGAATATGAGACATCCGGCGGAGGCGCCAACATGGGATGTTTCGATCCGGATTTCATCGTCGAATACAATTTCTACTGCGATACGTATGGCATCGACACGATCAGTTTCGCCACGACGATGGGTTTCGTGATGGAGGCTTTCGAGGCGGGGCAGATCACGGAACACCACACGGGTGGATTGAAACTCAATTTCGGAGCTGTCGACGATGCGCTCGAAGTCCTGCATCAGATGGCGCGAGGTAAGGGATTCGGCGTGGATGTCGGCCAGGGAATCCGGTGGCTCAAAGAGAAATGGGTGCGCGAGTACGGCGCGGACCGGCAGTTCCTGCAGGATATCGGCATGGAATGCAAAGGACTGGAGGTCTCCGAGTATCTACCGAAGGAATCACTGGCCCAGCAGGCCGGATACGGACTTGCGATCAAGGGACCGCAACACGATGAAGCCTGGCTCATCTTCATGGACATGGTCAACAACCAGATTCCCACATTTGAGGACAAGGCTGAAGCCCTGTACTACTTCCCCCTTTTCCGGACATGGTTCGGCCTCATGGGATTGTGCAAGATCATCTGGAACGATGTCGTTCCGGCCAACAACAAATTCGAAAAAGAAGCTGCCAAGATCCCCGATCATGTGAACAACTATTTCAAATACTGGGAAGGGATGACCGGAATTCCTCTGAATGAGGAAAGCATGCTGCTGCAATCCGCTCGCGTTTATAACCTGCAACGTGTCATGAGTGTTCTGTTGGGGTACGGGACTCGCGAGTATGATCGAATGCCGTATCGCGGCATGGGCCCCGTCACACCTCCCGAGTATGAATGGCGCAAGGACTATTTCGACAAACAACTCAGGGATATTCTCGGAGTCGACCCCGAGGGCAAGTCGACGGAGGAGAAGATCCGGATATTGCGGGCACACCGTGAAGACCAGTATGAGAAAGTCACGGATGTCGTCTATCGGAGGCGCGGATGGACGAAGAACGGCGTTCCGAAATTGAGCCGCCTCAAAGAACTCGGAATCGATCTGCCGGAAATCGTGGCCATCGTCAAGGATCGACAGGACGACTGAGTGCATGTCGGCGAACGTCGATATCTTTGAGCGAAACGTACCGGATCAGACGAACGCGTTGCGGGAAGCGACCGTCGGCATCGCGGGATGCGGGGGACTGGGATCCAACATCGCCGTATCGCTTGTTCGTGCCGGCATCGGACGCCTCATCCTGGTCGATTTCGACCGGGTCGAACCCTCGAATCTCAATCGCCAGCACTTCTACCTGTCTGACATCGGGCAACTGAAAGTCGAGGCCTTGAGTCGGCATCTGACCGCTATCAATCCGGATGTCAGAATTCATTCGCATCCTGAACGGCTCGATGCGGAACGGACACCGATTGTGTTCCGGGAAGCGGATTTATTGATAGAGGCTTTCGATCGGGCCGAGAGCAAGAAGTGGTTGATCGAGGCCTGGTGCGCAGCCTATCCGGACCGACCGATCATCTGTGGAAACGGCTTGTCTGGCGCTGGTGACACCGAATCGCTTCGTGTACTGAAAATGGGTAACATCACCATGTGCGGTGATGGACGAACGGACATGGCAATCGGATTGAGCGCGCCGAGAGTGGCGATCGTTGCGGCCATGCAGGCAAACGAAGCCGTTGCGTACTTCTTGAAATGCCATGCGGCGTGCAGGGCTGCGTCCGAAAGGGAGCGGGAGGGTCGATGATCCGAGTCAATGGAGAATTATTGGAGTGGACGGAGGGTATGACCGTTCAAGACATGTTGAATAAAAAAGGTTACGACTTTGCGTTGATCATCGTCACGATCAATGACCGGCTGATACCCGACGATGAGTATGAGGAAACCCAGATACCGGATCAGGCCGATGTCAAAGCCCTGCACATTCACCACGGTGGTTGAATTCGAGGGACACCTTACTTAAACCCGTGGGATCCGGTTGATTTCCTCCAGCAGTTCAAATGGTGTGGCGAATCGTTCTTCCGGTCGTCGTCGCGTCAGTTTGTTGATCATCGTGCAGAACACGGGCGACAGATTCCGGTTGAGGGTGGGATCCAGAATCGCCTCGTCCCCGTCAAGTCTCGCGAGGATCGACGCGTACGGAGATTCACGTTCATAAGGGTTTGTGCCGGTCACCGCGTGATGGATGGTAAGCCCCAGCGAGTACAGGTCTGCTCGGATATCAATCGGGCGGGCATCCAGAACCTGTTCCGGCGCAAGATACCCCGGCGTACCGACGACATGGCCGATCGTCGTAGCCGTGCGATCGATCATGCGTCTCGATATCCCGAGATCCCCTAATTTGGCCTGCCATGAATCCGTCACGAAGATATTGCCAGGTTTGACATCCCGATGCAGCACCTGATGATCGTGCAAGTGATTCAGGGCCCGGGCGATGCATTCGATCAACGACATCGCCTCCGATTCCTTCAACCAGATCCCTGACCTTATGATGGCCTGCAGTGTTCTTCCAGGGACGTACTCCATGATCTGATAAATAAAATCGGGTGTGCGTTTTATTTCGAGAATCTGAACGAGACATGGGTGAGGAGGCAGTTCCAATCCAATGAGTGCGCCGCGGAAAAAACGCTGCAGATCGCGTACATTCCCCAGTTGAGACGGTTTGATGACTTTGACGGCGACCGATTCGTTCGTCGCCTTGTTCAAAGCTCGAAACACGGCGCCGGTGGCTCCCGATCCGATTTTTTCGACCATCGTGTACGCCGGTAGAAATGCATCCGCGGTTTTTCCGTCCGGAGTATCCGAAGACGTCATGGGATGCGTCGACTCGGAAGCCGTCGATTCCGCATGACGGATGTGCACTTTGATCTTCGCCCTGAGGATCGATTCGGGAACCGGTTTATGCAGATAGTCATCCGCGCCGGAATCGTATGCCCTCAGGATCGAATTCTCACTGGAATCGCTCGAGTAGAAAAGCACCGGTACATCAAACTGATGATGCAATTTAATCACTGCACAGGTTTCGTAACCGTCGTGACCTTTCAATTGATCGGAGATGATGATCAGGCTGGGTGATTCCCGTTGGGTTAGTCGGACCAGGCGATAACTGTCGGGAGTGGTGATGACGTGATAACCCGAATTTCTGAGATATGAGGCGGTCAGGCTGAGATCTGCAAGATTGGAATCGCCGATGAGAATGACCGGTATCGACCGGGTCTTCGGATCTGTCTGATTATCGATCTGATGACGTTCCTCCACCTTGGCCTCCCGGACGGCTCGAAGGCCGGTCCTCTCTGACGGAAGGAATCATAGAACACATCATGCATGGGAGCAAGCCGGTGTGCTTCGTCGGAAATACGGATTAGAACCGGGGTAAAAAGAGAGCGCCTCCGGAGTATGGCCGAAGGCGCTGGGAGGAAAGGGTGAGTGGTGGTTAAACTCACACATTAGTTTGATAAAGCAATTTCAATGCCAGTTTTCGATGTCTCGATATAGCTTCTTCCCTGTATGAAAAAATCGCAACATGGGATCCCGCTGGGGAATCCCCTCCTCAAAATAGAATCGCGGTTGGGAGACTACACCCCAGTATGGGGTTATCCCGGCCAATCGGAGGCACCTGGCGGGTTGACTTGAGAATCGGAAGGGAATGTCCTATGATATTAGGCCGATCCATAACGGAATGGATCCGAACTGCACGGAGGTTCTGCATGACTCAGTTTATAGAAAAAGTATCGCATCTGGTGTCCCGCGCCGTCGCCAACAACACATGGAGGCAGCATCATTGCCTCAATCTGATTCCATCCGAAACGACACCGAGTCTTCTCGTGAAGATGTGTGAAATTTCCGATCCCGCCGGCCGTTATGCCGAACATCGTACGATGAAGGGACGCGAAGTCTATTTTTATCAGGGAACCGATTTCATTCGAGATGTTGAGATCGAGTGTCAGGCCGCTATGGGAGAATTTTTCGGATGCTCGCAGGCTGAACTCAGGCCGATCTCCGGTCAGATGGCCAATGAAGTCGTCTTCAAAGGCGTCACCAAGTTTCTGAACAAGCGGGACAACACGGAATTCCGCCGGATCCGGGCCGTCATGAACAACGATCTCGGGAAAGGCGGGCATCTCTCCAGCCAACCCATGGGTGCCCTGTTCAATTACGTCGATCCGGATCCCGCCTCCAAGAAAGAAAATTGCATCAACTTCCCGATTCAGGCCGGGAATCCCTATCGGATCGATGTCCCAAAGCTTCTTGAAATCGTCCATGATGCCAAACCGGAACTGGTCGTTTTCGGCAAGAGCATGTTCATCTGTCCGGAACCGGTGCGTGAGTTTTACAATGTGGTAAAAGATTGGGAAAACCGGCCGATCATCATGTTCGATATGGCCCACGTTCTCGGACTGTACGGCGCTTTTCAGACTCCGTTGCAGGAAGGTGCAGACATCGTGACCGGTTCGACTCACAAAACCTTTTTCGGACCGCAGCGCGGGGTGATCGTATCGAATTTCGACAAGAACCACCCGTTTCGGCCGCTCTGGGTCGAGATCAAATCGAGGGCGTTCCCGGGTTCGACATCGAACCACCATCTCGGTACGTTGCTTGCGCTCCTCATGGCGACGCACGAGATGAACGAATTCAAGACCGAGTATCAAACCCAGGTATGTCGCAACGCCCGCGCATTTGCGCAAGCGCTGGTCCGCGCCGGCATGACCGTCGAAGGCGATGCCTCAGAAGGATACACGCATACTCATCAGGTTCTGCTCAGAGTCATCCAGCATGGCGATGGTGAAGCCATCGCACGCCGGTTGGAGGAGAACAACATCGTTTGCAACTATCAGGCCCTTCCAGACGATGAAACTTTCCTGAAATCCAGCGGATTACGGTTGGGCGTTCAGGAGATGACCCGATATGGCATGGTTGAATCTGATTTTGATGCCATCGCGGGATTCATCGCCGATGTCGTCATCCGAAACGCGAATGTGAGACAGGCGGTGAGCGATTTCCGCCGCAAGTTCCTCATCCAAACCTTCTGTCTGCCTGCGAAGCAGTCACTGGAATTCGGAGCTCAACTCCTGGCGACCGTTCTCCCCTCCTCCACCTACGCGACTGAATTCGCGAATAACCTCCATTCACTCGCTCATACTCTCCCCGCCTGATCACTTCATGAATCATCTGCCGCGCATTCGAGTATCTGAACAGGGATGCAGGGAAATCCAATCTGGGGGAGTCATTTTGCGCCCGAATCACATCGATTCCGTCGCGCCGGATGTCTCCCCCGGCGATCTCGTCCATATCATCTCGAACCAGCATGCCTGCTGCGGAATCGGCTACTACAATCCGGCATCACGGCTCCCGTTACGCATTCTGACGACCCGGGATGAAACGATCGATGCCGATTTCTGGAAACGACGGTTTGAAAGCGCGCACCGGTTCCGGAGTCAGTTTTTTGACGATTCGGATTCCTTCCGCTTGATTTACGGCGAGTCGGATAATCTACCCGGGCTCGTTGTAGATCGTTTCTCCGATGTTCTTGTCGTTCAGGTCACCACGCTGGGCATGGAACGATTGATCGATCCGATCGTGCAGAAGTTGGATGAGATATTCAACCCCCGTGCGGTCATTCTTGCGGCTGATTCCCAATCGAGACTCAAGGAAGGTCTGCCGTTGTATCGAAAAATCATCAGGGGAGACATCAGCATGCCGTTTATGGCGCAGGTAGACGGTATCACGCATTACATCGATCCTCTGGCCGGACATAAAACGGGTTTCTTCCTGGACCATCGCATGAATCGACTCGATGCCGCGCGCCTGTCGCGCGGTCGCCGCGTGCTGGATATGTTCTGTTATAGCGGTGCTTTCGCCATTCGCGCAGCCATCGAGGGCGCTGAACGGGTCACGGCCATCGATCTGTTCGACCCCGCCATCGAACTCGGACGCCGAACCGCTTCTGCGCACGGCATTCCCCAGGATCGCTGCATGTTCATCCGGAACGAAGCCTCGCGTTTTCTCCAGGACCACGCCGGCGGCGCCGAATGGGATCTGATCTTTCTCGACCCGCCTTCATTAGTGAGAGGGGTCGGGCGAGCCCAGAGAAACAACTCCAATTACCGCAAAATCAATCGCCTCGCCCTCCAGTGCCTCGCTCCTCAGGGCATTCTCGTCACATCGATTTGCTCGTTCCATACCCATCTCCAGGAGTTCAAGGATCTCTTGACGGACGCATTGACCGAGAGCGGTCGGCAGGGACGCATTTTCAAATCCAGTGGAGCAGGTCCGGACCACCCGGTCCGTCCGGGACTCTGGGAATCCGAGTATCTGAAATGCCTGTTCATCCAGATGTTCGACTGATCGTTGCGCAAGACCGCGAGTCAGTACCCGTTCTCATCGCTCTCGCCCTGACCATCCTCTCATTCACCCCAAACGGTCTCGCGTCCACCAAACCCTTCACCAGTCGTCTGCTCCTGTCGTTCCACCTGTCACCAAGCCTTGTGATTCCAACGGTTGACGAGCGACAGGATCAGTGGATGGCCTCCATGGGAACACTGATCGAAGTCCCCCTGTTTTCGAGACACCAGATTGGTGTGTTTATCGATGGGATTCATTTCCGCACACAAGCCGGCGATGTGTCGCTCCTGAGCGCCGGATTCTCGGACCGGATTTTCCTGCATGGCAATCATCGGTTCAACGGACCGTTTCTGCGGTGGTTCACAGGGGCGGCTGCATCAGATCGTTATTTTCCAGGTAACGGAGCGCGTCTGAACTTCAGATCCGGTCTGCTCGCGGGACTTTTCTCGAAAAACCATACCGCCTACCTCGAAGCCGGAATTGAGCATGTTTCAAACGGGTATCTGCGTGATCCGAACATCGGGATCAATGCGCTGACCGTTCGGATCGGATTTCGAGTCTAGCGATGGCGGTATATCGCAGCGATTCTCAAGTTGAACCGTTCGGCTCGAATTCCGTAAAATACAGGTGGAGGGGAAGAGGATGAAGCGCTATCGGAACCTCGTTATCTCACTCGGGCTCGTGTGCCTCGTCGCTCCCGTATTCGGAGCGGTCGATCTGATCGAACAATCGATGTTGCCGGTCCGGGATGCCCTGGACGAGTTACTCATCAAAACCCAGCATGTCTTCGTACAGAGAGACGATTCCGTGGATGCCTTTCATATTGCCGGCACGGGCGCGCTCTGGGTCGGCCGGATCTCGATTACCGGCTCTCAAAGTCTGTCGATCTCCATCAATGACTGGAACAAATGGTTTGAAAATTCGGGTCGTCGCAAGGATGAAAATGCTGCTCGGGACAACAACCAGGATCTGAATAAAATCAAGCGTCTTCTGGAGATGGATGCCGAACGCCTCAACCAGATGGAGCAGCGCGTTACGATGTTCAAGAAGGAGCTGATCCAGTTCGTGTCCCAGCACTGGGTCGCGTTGAAGAATCTGCCGGCCAATGAATCCCTTTTCCTGGTATTCAAGGTGGCGGATGAAGAATTCGCATCGAAGTTCGGGACTTCGACCCTGATGCTTCAGGTCTCGATGAGCGACCTGATCGGTCACACCCCCGAGGCCGAGCGGTCGATTCCCGACAGTGCCTTCAGATTCAATCTCTGATCAGTTCCCGGCAGCCGATCAGCGTCCCCCCCATCCCCATTCGATCATGTCATAATCCAGAGCCTCCGTGTTGGAGGGGTTCAACGCCGCACCCCAGAACCGGATACCCGACGCTGTTCCGTCCACTGCGGGCCACTCGAATTCCAACAGGGTTGCCTCCTGGTGTTCATACATGCCCAGTTCACCTGGTGCCCACTCCGGAGCGTCTGTCCAGGACGGCCAGAAGAAGTAGGAATTGTAGACATCGAGGATCACCCATTGATTGAACGGCACGGAACCGGTCCGGTGATTGCGGACATCGAGCGCCAGGCTGAAGCAGTCACCGGTCGCAAGCAGGGTGTCCGGAAGCACCATCCGGACGTCGACGGGTTCTGTCAAACGGCTCTCAAACCCGGAATCGACTCCCGTGAACAGCATGAAATCATCGATGTTCCAGCCGCCGAACTGCAAGCCTTCATCGGATGTCAGCGCGAACGTGACCTGAACATTGGCAGGATCTGCGGCAATAGCATCCGTGATGTCATACACACACGGAACCCAATCGGTATCGATCAGATGTCCTTCAAATGGATTCCGCCAGATTTCCGTTCCGTTGACTCGAATCGTCATCTGATCGTATCTCGATTCTTCGACGGTTGCATAGCGCTGGAACATCAGCAGGACCCGGTCATAGGGACTGCAATCGATGATGGGGGACACCAGATAATTGGACAGTTCATTGGAGTAATTGCCGGTTTTCACCAGATTGTTTCCCCACATTTTCGTTCCGGAATACGGGGTCATCGGATCGTGTTGCGGATCGCCGTCCGCCGGGAACGATCCGCGCATCCAGTCGTCTTTCTTCTGTGTGAATCCGTGTGTCCAGCCGTCATCCGAAAGCCCCTCGAAATCATTGAAGTAGATCACGAATCGCGGACCGGCGAATGTCGTGATCGTTTCCGACGTCTGAACATCGCCGCATGCATACGTGAGAACCAGTTCGATGGGTGATCCGGGCACGAGCCCCGGGTTAGTTGCAAGACTGAAGACACCGGCCAGGTCTGTTTCGGTTTTTGCAGGAATGGCCGGCACGGACACCTGATTCGACGTGATCTGGATGTTGGGATTGGAGCATGCGAGCTGCAGGGTGCCCGCTACGGATGCTTCGCGTCCCTTGTTCCGGATGCGCACCTGCAAGGAGGTGTTTTCGGAGGGGCTGATGCAGCCGTCCTGATCCGGGATCGACCACTGCGACACCATCAGACGCACCGGAGGGATGGCCTGAACCGTCGCGATCGCGGCCTGTTCACCGATATGCATGTCACCGTACTGGATGTGAAAATACCCGTTATCGCCCCAGTCTGCACCCCAGGAATTCTTGACGATCCAGGATCCGGTCGGCGCACAGACTTCGTCATCCCAGCCGACAATGGTGACACCGTGGTTGACCTGTGTGGTGCTCGTGTCGTGATAACATCCGCTGGTATAATTCTTGAGATTGTCATTCGCGCCGATCACCGTAGCAACTGGTCCGGATTCCATCAGCGCGGTTTTAATCACATCGATATCGGTGTTGATGTATGAATAATCGGCAACCATGTAGTACGGTTCGTGGTCGTCCGCCCGGCAGTTGCCGTTTTCGGCTTCATAGGGATAATCGGCTTCGAGTCGCAGGCCTTCGTATATGAGATACCCGAAAGCGCTATCGTAGGATCCGCCGTTGCAGCCGTAGGATCCGGGAGTGCAGTCAACGAGCTGCTGTTCCGAGACATCGACTTCGATTCCTTCCGTGAGCAGTATCTGGGATTCGATGACAGCCGTTGCGGTGAACGCCCAGCAGCTTCCGCACTGAGCCTGATCCTTGACCGACGTCACGCCGTTCTGTTCCCGCCAGTCGAAGCGGACGGGAAGGTCGCGCTGGCCCTTCGGAAATGGCCGTTCCGGTTCAATGTAATCGGGATCCGGACGATAGGTCAGGATGCTCTGAAATTCATCGTCCGTCAGGCGCGCAACCCAGTTCTCTGCGTGCAGCGGAGCCATCGATCCGATCACCAGCACGATTCCGCACATCATCCATCTGATCCCTGTTAACATGCGATTCTCCTTTCGAGGCACACCATCCGGAGAATGTATAGCACAGAGGATGCCAGTCGAGCAGAAAAAAAGAAGGATCCTCTCTCGAGGATCCTTATCAGTGATGGCAGCGAACGATCAGAAGGCGTATTTCAGTCCGATGCGGTAAGTTCGAGGAGCGCCCCAGCCGTCTGCCTGCCCGAAGAGTTCCGGTCTGCGCGGATTGTAGGTTTCGATTTCGGAATTGATGCCCTGGTAATCCGTGATATTGTCAACATCGAGCTGCAGGGTGGCTGAACCGAATTTGCCGAATGAGAAGGTGTTCTGGAATGAGATATCCACATTATAGAACGATGGGAGCGTCTCGGTGCCGCGTCCGTAGGGGAAAGACCAGAAGCTGTCTTTGTACGGGGGTTTTCCGGTCCAGGTCGACGGATCGGCAAAATCATTCGAGGGGTTATCAGGATCGAATGCTGCAGCCGGTTTGGTGCGTTTGGAATAGTGGAAACCGCTCTGGAGAAACGCATCGACACCCAGACTGACCTCGTACCATTCGGTCACCGGATAATGGACGGATCCAGCAACTTTCAGGAAGTGCCGGGGTGACCACGGAAGTTCGCCATACAGATTGAAGGTTGTGCCGTATGTGTCGAACTGACCGCTGAACTGGCTGGTGCCTCCGGCACTGTCTTCCTGCTGTTCGATCACGGCGCCTTCCGCTTTGGACAACGTGTAACTGGCCTGAAGATCCCAGAGATCCTGGCGGGCGATGATGTTCAGTTCGACGCCATCATACTCACGTGTGTTTCCCTTGGCATTCGTGACGTAATAGATGTGCTTGGCGTAGTCGCCGGTGGCGTTTTCATCCGGATCACGCGGGTCGTATTTTTTGTTCGGATCGAGGCCGCTGAAATCATCGCGGACACCACCCAGGTATGTCCAGACAATGTTTCCTTCGTCATCGACGAACAGACCGACGTCTTCGAGCATATCATTGGTTTCACGATGCGTGTAATTCACATTGACCGATAGACCCTTCCGGATCACCTGTTCGAATCCGATCGTGTATTCATCGTTGTATTCTGCTTCAATATTCGGATCGATCAGGTTGGAGATGTCTCCCGCTTCATCCTCCGATGTCGTCATCCAGTTGGCATCATCGAAGAAGAAGTCCTGATCCGGGACACCATCGCGGTCGCGATCTTCCCACTGCGGTCCTGTATACCGTTGATTGCGAGTCAGGCTGTTGTCGATATCCGGGGGCTGGAACATGCCTGGCAGTGAAAGATCGAACGGGTTGTAAAAGCGTCCCCAGAAGGCCGAGACGGATGATTTGCCGTTACCGAAGATATCCCAGTTGATCCCGAGGCGTGGAGCGAGCATGTCGTCGAACTTCATTTCACCGTTGCGTTTGTAAGAACCATCCGGGTTGATGATCTGGTCCGCCCTGAAGTCTCCCCATTTCCATCCCGGAACGGACGACTCATCATCGTTGTTATAATACGTGGCCGTCTCGAAGCGCACGCCTGCGTTGACGGTGAGATTATCGAAGATTGACCAGGTATCCTGAACGAACACACCCAGATATCGGCTCGATTCGGTCGTTGTCCCGACATTCGTCAGAATCTCCCGTGTCGCTTCGGTGCCGACATAGTAGTCGGGATTCGCCGGATCACCCATCGGGATCTGTGTCACGGTATAGTTTGCCCCACCGGCACGGTTGACGTACGAATCACGTTGTGAGTGATGCAGTTCGAATCCGGACTTGAATTCGTGGGCACCCCATAGATCTTCGACGAAATAATTCCCGACGAAACTCAACTGGCTGCGATCCCGATCGTCTTCCACCCAGACATTCCCGTTGTTGTAGTATTGGTCATAATAGGTGTCATAGAAGTGTGCTTTTCGAGGATCTGTTGTGTTAAGTGATTGCGGTTTCACATCGAGGAAACTGTTGGACAGACCGACACGGGACACGAAAAACAGAGTGGGTGAGTAGAGCCAGGTCCATTCAAGGGAGTAGAAAGGACCGCCCTGGGTTTGAGTTTCATAGCAATCCGGCACAACCTGCGTTCGGGCTTCCGGAGTCTGGTTCGTCCCTTTGATTTCGGCATTTTCGCCCGAATAGTTGGCAACGAGTTTGTGAGACTGAGTCGCCTGATAGGTGAGTTTGATGTATGGGAGATGGAAAAAGCGATCCCGATTCAGATCGGCATCATAGTCGAGATCCGGGTCGCCGCCGTATCGTGACAGAGTATTGACGGAGATATCATAGGTTGTGAGTTGATAGGTTGCCATGAACCACAGTTTGTCGCGCATGATGGGGCCTTCGAGCGTGACTGTCGGCTCCATCTGGTCATAGCTGATTGCCGCCTGAGGGTGCTTCCAACTGTCTTCCCAATCAGAGGCGCGGTATCGGAGACGGAGAATTCCGTGGAAGTCGTTGCCTCCACTGCGTGTGACCGCATTCACGATCCCGCCTCTGGCACGTCCGTACTCGGCGGCAAATCCCCCTGTCTGCACCTCTACCTCGGCGATCGCATCGGCATTCAGGTTGGCTCCGAATGTTCCCGTGACCGGGTCGGTCGTGTCTACGCCGTCAAAGAGGCACAGGTTGTCGTTGTCGGCGCCACCTTTGACGTTCACATTGCCGGTTCCGAGATCCACGGTGCCGCCGGTCATCGCGAACGCCGAAAACAGATCGTCCGATCCCGGAAGGCGTTCCGTGACATCACGCTCGATCGTTGTTTTAACCGTTGCCGATTTGGCATCGACCACCTGAGCTTCAGCAATGACGATGGCCGTTTCCGTGAACTTCTGCATTTGCATGGTGAAGTTCACGGTTGCGGTCGTATTAACGGAAACACGGATGTCGGTCTGCAAGTACGGTTGCAGTCCGTACAGATCGCCTTTGAGTTCGTAGACGCCCGGTGGGAGTTCCGGCATTCGGAACGTCCCGGTCTGGCTCGTGACATCCACGCGCTCACCCTGAAGCGCGGGTCCCGAGACCGTCACGGTCACTCCGGGCATGGGATCTCCGTTCGTGTTGATAACTTTTCCGGCGATGACTCCCGTCAATCCGGCGTATGATACGCCTGTCGAGAGTGTCAGGATGATCATTCCCGCTATCCAGATCCACTCTTTTCGCACCATACCCAACCTCCTTCCAGAAAGTCACTTTGTTTCGGACCGTGTGCAGATCGCACGATTCTGACCCCTTTTTGGATTGGTTTTCGGTCCGAATACACCATGTCCAATCCTCCTGCTTCCGGTTACGAAACAGAAGGTGGAAAAGTTTGATACGATGGAGCGGGAGATAGTAAAAGGTGCGCCCTGCCGGGCGCACAAAAAAAAGGGCCTCCCGATGGGAGGCCCTTAAAGAATCAGACGATGAGTGAATTAGAAGGCGTATTTGAGGCTGAGGCGGTACACGCGGGGTGTGCCCCAACCATCGGCCTGGCCGAAGAGTTCCGGTTTGTTCGGGTTGTAAACTTCGCTTTCGCTCACGATACCCTGGTAATCCGTCACGTTTTCGACATCGAAGAGAACCGTCGCAGTACCCCACTTGCCGAAGCTGAAGGCGTTCTGCAGCGAAACATCGATGTTATAGAACGAGGGAAGCTCATAACCGCCTCGGCCTTCGGGGAAGGACCACGGATAGCTGCGGTACGGCGGCCGACCGGTCCATGTGCTCGGATCATTGATATCGTTATCCGGTTTATCGGGATCGTAGGTGAAGGGCGGAGCGCTGCGCTTGGAGTAGTAGTATCCCGTGCGGACGAACGCGTTCACGCCGAAGCTGAGTTCATACCAGTCGGTGAAGTCATAGTGGACTGAACCGGCCAGTTTGAAGTAGTGGCGTGCGGACCAGGGAAGTTCGCCGTAGAGATTGTAGGTCGTTCCATAGGTGTCGAACTGACCGCTGAACTGAGCGATACCGGTGTATCCCGGCTGAGCTTCCGTGACAGCGCCTTCGGCTTTTGAATACGTGTAACTGGCCTGCAGATCCCAGTTCTTCTGACGGGCGACTGCGTTGATTTCCAGACCGCTGTATTCACGTGTCGAACCTTCGGCGTTGGTCACATAATAAAGATGTTTGGAGTAATCTTTGCCGTTGTCGCGAGGATCGAACTTCTTGTTCGGATCGAGACCCGAGAAATCGTCCTTAACGCCACCGAGATATGTCCAGACGATGTTGCCGTCTTCATCCACGAAGATACCGGTGTCTTCCAGCATGTCGTTGGATTCGCGGTGTGAGTAGTTCACGTTGACGGTGAAGTTCGGGAGGATTTCCTGTTCGATACCGACCGTGTATTCATCCGAGTATTCGGCTTCGATGTTCGGATCGATGAGGTTCCAGTCACCTTCTTCGTCTTCTTCTGTCGTGACCCAGTTGTTGTCATCGAAGAAGAAATCTTCATCCGGGATACCGTCTTTGTCGCGGTCGGACCACATCGGGCCTGTGTATTCCTGCTGACGATTGGCAACGTTGTTCGCAGCGAACGGCTGGAACATACCGGGCAAAGAGAGATCGAACGGGTTGTAGAAGCGGCCCCAGAAACCGGAAACCGATGTCTTGCCGTTTCCGAATACATCCCAGTTCACGCCGAACCGCGGAGCGAGCATGTCGTCGAACTTCATGTCGGCGTAGCGTTTGTGCGAGCCATCGGGATTCAGGTATGAACTGGCTTCGAACTGACCCCATTGCCAGGCTGGTACCGAGGATTCGTCGTCATCATTGTAGAATGTCGATGTCTCGTAACGCAGACCGATGTTGAAGGTCAGGTTATCGAGGACCGACCAGGTGTCCTGAATGAAGGCGCCGATGTAACGGCCGGATTCGGTCGCTGTACCTGCGTTGAAATAGATGTTCCGTGTGGCGTCAGTACCGGTGTAGTAATCCGGGTTGTTGGGATCGCCGACCGGAACCTGAGTGATGATGAACGACGCACCACCCGGACGGGCAGAGTAATTGTCGCGCGTCATAGTGTGCATTTCAGCGCCGGCTTTGAATTCGTGTGAGCCACCGAGTTCTTCGACGAAGTAGTTGGCGATGAAGCTCAACTGCGTGCGGTCACGTTCGTCTTCCGACCAGCTGTCGCTGTTGTTGTAGAACTGCTGATAGTAGGTGTCATAGAAGGAGCCGTTGCGATAGTTCGAGATATCTTCGGTGGCAGGAACCGAATCGAGAATACCGAACGACGCTCCGGCGCGGGTGATGAAGAACAGCGAGGGACTGTAGAGCCAGGTCCACTCGATCGAGTAGAACGGTCCGCCCTGGGTCTGTTCATTGTAGGTTTCGGGAAGATTTTCGGCCGCGGCTCCGCTGGTGCCTTTGATCACGGCATCTTCACCGGAGTAGTTCACGACGATCTTGTGGGACTGAACCGGCTGGAAGGTGATCTTGGCATACGGCAGATGGAAGGTGCGGCTCTGGTCGATGTTCACGTAATCATCGGGGTTGTTGGGATCCGCGCCGTACCGGCCGATCGTCTGGGAATTCAGATCGATGTTCGTGTACTGATAGGTCAGCATGAACCAGATTTTGTCCTTGAGAATCGGTCCTTCGAATGTGACGGTCGGTTCCCAGTAATCGTATTCGTCTTCCGCTGTCGGATGATCGGAATCAGCCTGCCAGTCGGAATTGACGTACTTCAACCGGATGATGCCGTGGAAATCGTTTCCACCCGAACGGGTTACGGCATTGACGATACCGCCGCGGGCACGGCCGTATTCGGCAGCAAACGCACCGGTCTGAACTTCGACTTCGGCGATCGCATCGGCGTTCAGGTTGGCGCCAAATGTCGAGGTCACCGGGTCGGTGGTGTCGACGCCGTCGAACAGATACAGGTTATCCGTCTGAGCGGAACCCTTGACGCGCACGTTTCCGCTTCCGGTGATACCGCCGGACATCGAGAATGCAGCGAAAAGGTCATCCGATCCGGGAAGACGCTCGGTCACTTCGCGTTCGATGGTCGTTTTCACGGTCGCGGCTTTCACATCGATAACCGGTGCTTCGGCCTGGACAACGACTGTTTCCTGCAGTTTCTGCATTTCCATCGCGAAATTGACGGTGGAAGTGCTGTTGACGGACACTTTGATGCCCGTCTGCTGAATGGTCTGCATGCCCATCAGCTCGGCTTTCAGATCATACGATCCCGGTGCCAGTTCCGGCATACGGAACGTTCCGGCCTGGCTCGTCACATCGATGCGCTCACCCGGCAGATTCGCTCCGGTAACCGTAATCGTGACTCCCGGAATCGGGTTCCCATCGGCATCCGTCACTTTGCCGGCAATGACACCGGTCAAAGCGGCGTAGGCTGTTCCACCGCCGATGAGGAGGGCCATCAAGCCCAGTGCAAATAATTTGCGAAGGTGCATAACGTCAAGACCTCCTTATAAGATTGGTGTTTCGGTTGCACTCTCTTGCAACTTGCTTTTCCAAGCAACCCCGTTTCAATAAATCCGGTGTATCCGGCACTACTTTCCTTTCTTGGCTTGTTCCTTGAGCAATTTGACGGTGTCTTTCGCATTTTTCAATTGCTCAGGATTCGCCTGAGGATTCTTCTCGAGAACCGCCTGATACTGCTGATACACTTCCAGAGCCTTGGTCATGTTCTGTTCCTGTATATACAAATCCCCCAACAGGGCCAGCCCATCACCGTACTCCGGGTTCTTCTCACGACAAATCTCGAGCCACTGAATCGCTTCCGCGAATTTCTTGTCTTTGATGTCTATGTTCGCCAGATTGAACAGAACCGTCGCATCCGGAACATCTTTGACCAGGTCCGACCAGACCGCTTTCGCATTCGCATAATCCTGCTTGATCATGTAACTGGCGCCAAGCAGCCGATGGATATCGAGTTTGGAGGCGCCTTCCGTATCGAGTTCCTTCGCCTTGGTCAGGTAGGTGATGGTTTCATCCACCTTGTGTGCGTTGAAAGCAAACTGACCCAGGAGCAGGTAATCGAGATATGACACGGCGGGATCGAGCTCGATCGCTTTTTTCAGATGCGTCTCGGCCGCAGCTACATCACCGGCTTCATACGCTTTGATTCCCTGATTGTGCTCGTCCTTGGCGAACAGCTTGTTCTTCTCTTCTTCCGTCATGCCTGCCAGAACCTGTTCCTTGTGCGCTTCCTTGGCCTCTTCGATCGTCAGCATGGTCCAGTCCTGCTTGACTTTGACGCCGGCCCGGAGCTTCACTTTGCCTTCAAGATCCTGGTAACCTTCCTTCGTCGCCTTGATCTTGTATTCGATCGGATCGACGCCGTTGATCATCGCCTTGCCGTCCTCGTCCGTCGTGATCTCGTATTTCATCGTATCAAACTCGACGGCCTGAAGCGTGATCAGAACGCCTTCAATGGGTTTTTTATCCTTCGAATCGATCGACACGATGAGACGTCCCTTGATGTCCGCCGACACGCCGATCGCGCACAGAACCATCCCCCCGATCACCAACCAACTCATCAAACCGTTTTTATTTCGCATGATCGTCACTCCATAAAATCTCGATGAAAACTAGCCAATTCCTGACGCATTGTCAACCTGAAAGCAATCTCATTTAAAATCCTGTCCATGTTCCCGGCAATCTCGATTCTAACTCCTCTCCAAAACACTAGTTTATCGTAAAACAATCAAAAATCAAAGTCTATCTCGCAGACGCATCCGCGACAGTCGCGAAAAAATCATACGGCCCGACATCTTCGATCCGCGCCGCCACAAACGTCCCCGGCGCAATCATCCGATCCAGATGCACCACCGAATCGACCTCCGGAGCCTGTGACTCCATCCGTCCCACCGCTCCACCTTCCCCACACTCATCCACCAGCACCACTCGCATCGCTCCCATCAATTCCCCATTCCGCTTCTCCACAATCCCCTGCTGGATCTGCATCAACTCCGCCCGCCGTTCCTCGGCAAGCCCGGATTCAATGGTCCGATGCAAATTCCAGGCCGCTGTATCTGGTTCCGGTGAGAAGCAAAAGACGCCGAGATGATCCGCCAACCCGTCCTCGACAAACGCCCGCAACTCCCGATACGCACGGATCGTTTCCCCCGGGTATCCCGTCATCAGCGTCGTCCGGATCGTGATCCCGGGAACCCGTCTCCGAATCTTCTCGAAAATCCGCCGAATCTCGACGACGGACCCCGACCGGTGCATCCGCCGCAAAACACTTCGATCCACATGCTGGATGGGCAGATCGAGATACTTGCAGATGGTCCCCAACTCCGCCACTCGATCCAGAACCCGGTCCGTGACGTGCATCGGATGCAGATACAGCAACCGCACCCAGCCCAGATCGTCCAGTTCCACGAGACGGTCCAGGAGCGCCGCGAGATCTCCCTGGCCGGCCTGTTCACTCCCGTACATTGCCGTGTCCTGCGAGATCAAGTCGATCTCACGGACCCCCCCCGCAATCAACTCCCGGACCTCACCGATGACCGTGTCCACCGGCTTGCTCCGATACGCCCCGCGCAGATACGGGATTCTGCAATACGCGCACCGGTTCGAACAGCCATCGGCAACCTTGACATACGCATACGACACGGGTGTCACCGGAAGTCGTCGCAAAATCTGCTCCGAAAACGCCTCAGGAGGTTCCCGGGCCGAGATTTGCCCGGGCAAATTCCCCATCACGACATCCACGAGCGCTTCGTGATCGAACGGCGAAACAAACCGGTCGGAAGCGCTGTCCAGTTCACTCTCGAGAATCCCGCGATCACGATCCGCCATGCATCCCGTCACGACGATCCGTTCCAGGCGCCCGAGACGGCGGAAAGATGCCATCTCCCGGATCGTCTCCACGGCCTCATCACGTGCCGCCTGCAGAAAACCACAGGTGTTGACAATGATGACGTCCGCCTCCGCGGGATCACTCGTAATCCGCAACCCCGCGTCCCGGATGCTCCCGAGCATGGTCTCGGCATCCACCGTGTTCTTGGCACATCCCAGTGATACCATCGCCACGACCGGTTTTCTGCGCCGTCTTTTCTCGGTCCCCGATCGAGACCCTTCCGGGGAGGATGTTCCCCTTCCGTCACGCATGGATCTGCCCGATGATGTCCCGATGAGCCCAAATGTAATCCACCATCGAATACAACGTCACGATGACCACCAGCAGCATCGTCCACCACGATACCTCCGCCAGCGGAAACGCAGGCATCAAATCCGTGATGAGCCGTCCCAGGAGAATGACAAAGATCGCAATCGCTTGCGAAACGGCCTTGATCTTTCCCGATTTTCTCGCGGAAAGCACAATGTTTTCACCCCTCACCACGAGCCTGAGAAACGAAATCGCCGTCTCCCGGTAAAACAGAAGCACCACCATCCAGGCCGGAGCGAGTTGCATCCACCAGAAACAGAAAAAGAACGTAAATCGGTACACATAATCCGCGAACGGGTCGAACAGCTTCCCGAAATCCGTGACCTGACCCCGGTCCCGCGCCAGTTTTCCATCTAGCGCATCGCTGATCTCCGAGAATGTTGCCACCATGACAAGAAACCCGTTGACAGCCCATTGCCAGCTCAGCCCGGGATGCGACAGATCGAACCACGTCACCAGAAAAATCAGCGGCGACATGCACAATCTCACGAAGGTCAATCGATTGGATAACGTCATTTCCGTATCTCCGGGTTTCGACTCAACAACCCCCGTTTCAAGCGCCACAGCAAAGAATACACCGAAAACAGGGCATCGAGAAAGCGGGTGCGGCGATTCATGTAAAAAGTCTTCTTCAATCCCTCCATCGAATCCGGCAACAGATCCCAGTCGCGATCGATCACACCCTCACCGACGGCAATTTCCCACAGCGGCGTATGCGGCTCGATCCGCGCATCTCCGAAGATGATCCCCCCCGCCTTCGACCCGAGCCTGCGCTTCGTTCGGATCGCAAATCGGATCATCCGCAGAAACGATTCCAGTGTCTGCCCGGGAGGATTCCAGAAGAAGTTGAACGCGACCCGGACTCCGTCCAGTCCGGCCGCGCTGTCGACCACACGATCGATATCCGCCGTACCGATCGATTTCCCCAGCCGTTCGAGGACCCGGTCATCGTACGCATCGGGCGAAAACGAGAATTCGGGACATCCCGTATCCCTGCAGAGCATCATGAACTCCCGATCCATGCCTCTTTCGGTAAACCATCCCCTCCATCGAACGGACACTCCGCCAGCCTTCATCGCCTCCAGTATCTCGATGGACCGCTCCCGTGGCAGGTTGAACACACCATCCACGAATGTGATCTCGCGCACCCCCCGCTCGCCCAACACCCGGATCTCGTCGATAACCGACTCCACCGGACGCAACCGGAGACATGCGCCATTCAATTGTGGATATGTGCAGTAGATGCACCCCAGCGGACATCCCCGCTTCGTCTGGACGCCGACTCCGCCCTGATGCTCGTACGGGAGGGGATCCAGCAGATCATATCGGGGGATACCGAGACGCCCGATGTCGGGCAACCGGGGCACTCCCGTGAACGCGATCGCGCCTTCGCGCCGGAAATAGACTCCCGGGACCGTTTCAGGTCGATCAAGCGCATCCACGAGCACCGGCAGGGTTTCCTCGGCTTCGAGAAACACCCCCAGATCCGCCTCCGGAATCCGCCGCATAACGGCCTCCGGAAACAGCGAAAAACCCGATCCGCCCAGGAGAATCACCGCATGCGGACACACTTTCTTGACATCCTGGACGAATGCCGTGAGATGCAGAAAGTAATAGAACAGATCCCGGCGCATCTGCGAATCGATGTTCCGAATCGAAACCCCGATCAGATCCGGCTCGAATTCCTGCAACGCCATAAGAGTTCGGGCATCTGAGTCCCGATTCGGGTCGAAAAGCCTCATGGTGTGACCAGGAAGGTATGCGGCCAGAGTGGCTATTCCGAGCGGATAGATGAGGGGTTCCGACCGTCCGAGCGGAGCCTGGATCAGCGCGATTCGCCTGGAACGTGACAAGGTCAGCGCTTCGCCTTCCTGACCGGGCGAGGGGGAGACATCCGGTTGAAAAGCTCCAGAATTTTCGCCGGAAGTTCGCTCCGATTCTGAGCCGTCACCGTGATCACGACACAATCCGGACGGTTCATGATCGTCGTGATGAACGGACTGGCAAAATTCTGAATAACGCCCAGCACCGGCTTCACAGAATCCAGACAACGCGTCGCCATATCCCGGAATTCGGCGCTGTAGCATTCCATCTTGCCGATCTGATCGATGACGATCAGGTCCTTCTTGTCGAGCGCGTCCCGAAGGGCGGGAACGGCGACATCGGACATGACTTCGAGATCCACCCCGTATTTGGATACCTGATAGGTACTTTTTTTGTTGATATGCGCCAGCACGGCCTGCTGACCGGTCAACGTCATCAACTCGACTCCCTTGTTCGTCTTTCCGGATTTGATCTCATGAGTCAGAAATCCGCCGGCCTGGAGCCACAGATCGCCCAGAATCACTTTGAGTATTTCCGTCTTTCCGATGCCGGGATCACCCGTCAGTAGAAAATTCTTGAATTTGGCCGTCATGCCGCCGCACTCCTCCCCGACGAATCCAACACGCCGGGCCAAAAGTACTACCTGTAATCGCCCCCGGTGTCAATTGATAGGCAACCGACGGTCCTACTCAACCCGAAACCGTCCCAATGCATGTTCAAGATACGCCCCGACAGTCGCGGGTAACGCGTCAAATCCCATCACCGCAAGAGTCTCGCTAAACGGCCGCCATACGCGGGGATCCGACTGCCCGAACATCACGACTCCATTCAACCCGAGCAATCCCGCTAGATGCGCCGGCCCGGAATCATTCCCCAGGAATGCCGTCGCACAGGACATCGCTGCTGCCAGACGATCCAGCGGAAACCCTTCGAGAATCCGGTCGCGGCCGCGGTCCATCACCGACATGACCGAGTCTCGGCTGTCCGCCGGACCGACGATCCAATCCACGCCGGGCCACATGCCTGGCGCTGTCTGATCCAATGCCTCCCTCATCCGCCCCGCACCCCATTGCTTTTTCGTTGATCCGGCACCGGCATGCGCCACGAGTCGCCCGGGTTCTCCAGCGCTCATCCCGGATCGGACACACAGAAGCGGCGGGGTCACGGACTCCCATTCCGTCTCGGTCGGAGGCGGGACCAATATACCGGCAACGTGCCGATAGACCCATTCCCGCGACTCCCCCGGCAGCGGTTCGACAACAACCGCCCTCTCCCCGAAATGATGTCGGGCCATAATCGCCAGATCACTCGACAGCCTCGCGAACACGATTGCCTGATCCGACATGCTCCAGACCCCGCGAATCCGCTCCGGAACACTTCTCTGCGACCATTGCCACAGCGGCAGGGAATCCTCATCGATCGCGTCGATATCCTCGATCATTCGCATGAGAGGGATATACCGCGCAGGGCACTGGACGGTGACCCGGATCCCGGGAAACCGCAGTTTGAGGAGATGGATGAGGGGGACGATGGCGAGGAAATCGCCGAGAGCGCCACCGCGCCGCAAGAGAATCGATCGCATGCCGTGACGCCGCCGCGATCAACCCTCGGGGGCCGGCACGACTTCGATGCCGCTTTCATCCAGCACCGGTGTCGGAGTCGGTTCCGTCGACGGTGTGATGTCGGTCGCCACCGGATCATACGGCTGCAGCGTCGGCTCCGGGGATGGGGTCGGGGTCGGAATCCCGTGAATCGTGAACTGCAGCGGCGCGCTCACGGTTCGGTGTGTCGCAGCTTTATGGATCACATCGAAGGACAGGGTGTCGATCGCGGCATCCCTTACCCCGAGTGTCTCGACGATATACTCATACACCAGCGTCTCACAGAGGCTTCCGGCAGCACCCGGCTCGATCGGGGGCAACTCGATCCGGTTCTCTCCGGGACTGTTCTCCATCCATAATTGCCAGTGATAATTGAATTCCCGCTGATACACATGCACGACGGCAATCGTGCCGTCTCCGGCTATCCACTTCAGACCGGGAAACCGACAGTCCGGCGTTTCGTGCAATTCGAGACCCGTTGCGGGTTTTTTCATGACGAACACGTGTTCTTTGGGGATATCGTTCCATTTGAATTGCGCCATCGACAGGGTCTGCGACAGAAGATCCGGGCAGGACAGGGACGCTTCGAGCGCAATGGTATCGATCCCCTCGACATGATGAATTCTGAGCGTTGCAACGCCTGGGAGGAGCAATTCCGCAAGCCCGATTGTCATTCGTCCGGGAGGACCGGAATCCGCGTAAGCCGTGATCGTGAACCGAGGTGACGCGCAGAGCTTTGCGGATTTGCCCGTGGTGAGTGCAGTCGTATCAACCGTACACTCGATTTCGCGCACCGCATCCGCATGAGGCGCATCCAACGCCATGTCGTACGTCGCGTTCCTCACGATGGGCGTATCGAACAGAGGGATGAAACCGACGTGACGCACCTGGTGGTTCGCATCGAAAGTCAACGCCGAGATCCCGGGACTCGTGACGGGAATCCGCATCCGCACCGGATCGGGCGTCGTCAGGAAAATCTCTCCCTGCGCCGTGATCGGAATGGTCTTCCCCTCCGAGTCACCCTCGAACAAACGCAGGGCCGCGTCCTCCGGACGGATTCCCGAAACGGCAATCGAAACGGGATGCTGCCGGTAGGGTTTGCGCAAGGTGAAGGGTAACACGAGATTCGAGGAACGCACGCCCATGACGGTCAGCGTGTCATATGCCTGAGTCTCGGCGCCGCGGACCGTCACGGTCAACGGGACGGACGATTCCGGAATGGGAAGGTCGAGCGTGCCTTCCTTCGACGTTTCTCCCGAACCCACGGACACAAATGGGATGCCTCGATGCACCTCGACGATCGCCCCCTTCACCGGTTTCCCCTGAAAGGCATCGACCACCGTAATATGCAGCAAATCCCGGACCGGCTCACCGGATACACCTCCCGGAAAAGGCGTGTAGCGATCCGTGACCGGCGCAGAGCTCGCGATTTCGTCCGTTTCCGAACATCCCGGCAGAACGGCAAGAGCAAGCACGATCAGCCATCGAAACGAATTCATTGCGTGTGGATGCACGGACACCTCCCCCTGAGTCTGTTCGGGATCAAGACAAAATCCACTCTACAGAGGGCGGGCAATGAATTCAATTTGAAAGCGCGGGATCATCTCATGTATCGTGAGCTGTGAAACCTGCCTCATCCGATCCGACAGGAGCAGACATGACATCGTTGCTGCACGAACCCATTAATCGACGCCGGTTCATCGCCGGAAGTCTGAAAACCGCCGCCGTTCTGACCGCCCTTCAGTCCGGCTGGTCACCGCTGCTCGAAACCGCATCCGCCAGAGAGCTTTTAAACGAGCGTCTCGAGACGGACCCGGACGATCTGCAGTCGATTCTGAAACGGGCGGCGCGCACCGGCGGAGACGTTTCCGAAATATTTCTCGAACAGACGGTGCGTCGCGAATTTCGGATGCTCGACGATCGGCTGACCGACGCGAGATACCGGATCAGCGAGGGTTGCGGGGTGCGCGTGATCGAAGGCCGCTCGATCGGGTATGCGTTTGCGGACGGATTCGACCGGGCCGATGTCAGGGCCGCCGCGATGCATGCCCGCGGGATCGCCCGGAATCGCGGCCGGAGTCCCTCGGTGCCTCTGGCGAAAAAACCGACGGTCGGCGGAGGCATCATCCGGTCAATCCGACATCTCGACAGCATCGATGACGCCGCCCGCCTGAACGTCATGCAACGCGCGATCCGGACGGCTCGCGAATCCAGCAATCTGATCGAGCATATCGAGGTGCAATACTCGGATGAAGTGAGGCGCATCCTGATCGCGGACAACCAGGGTCTGTATCGCACCGATACACAGCCGCTCATCACGGTCCAGGTCAATGTCAGCGCGGCGGACGGATGGCGGAGGCATCAGGGGAATCGGCGGTTGTCGAAGAAATGCGGCTTCGAGTTATTCGATGATGACGCAGTCGAGCGGATCGCTGCGCAGGCCGCCGAGGAAGCCGTGCAGATGCTGGCGGCAGGCGACCCTCCAGCGGGAGAGATTCCGGTGATTCTGGCGAGCGGGACCGGCGGAGTCATTTTTCACGAAGCCGTCGGGCATGGTCTCGAAGGCGACAGCATCATCGAAAACGGCTCCTATTACTGCAACCGTCTGGGCGATCGCATCGGTTCGCCTCTGCTGACACTCGCCGATGACGGCTCGTTCCAATCGGGACGCGGTTCCGCGCATTTCGACGACGAAGGGTCGCCGACGAACCGAACGGTTCTGATCGAAAATGGTGTGCTCAAGACCTATCTCACCGACCGGATCTCAGCGTCGGTTCTCGGACTGCCACTCACCGGGAATGCACGCCGTGAAAGTTACCGTGAACCGCCGCTGGTGCGGATGACCAACACGCTGCTCGATGCAGGCCGGGACGACCCCTCGACGATTCTCGCGGACACCCCCGAAGGTCTCTATTGCAAATCCTTCAACGGCGGCATGGTCGATACGGCTTCGGGGCATTTCACGTTCTACGTCCGGGAGGCCTACGAGATCCGGAACGGACGGATCTCGCGACCGATCCGCGGAGCCACACTCACAGGCAAAGGCGCGGACCTCCTCATGCGGATCGATCGGGTCGGAACCGATTTCAACACGTTCATCGGGACCTGCGGAAAAGGTCAGTGGGTGCCGGTATCGTTCGGTCAGCCCACCATCCGCATCTCGCACATTGTCGTCGGCGGAACGCGGATCTAGAGGAGCAATCGGATGACTTTCGAAAAGCTGGCGCGGAAGATTCTGGACCGGATTACCTCGGCGGGCATGACCGGCGAGTGTTTTCTGGAGGAGTGGAACCGGAGCGTGATCACGGGCAAAGGCGGCGAGATCCGTGAAAACCGGACGGCACAGGGGCAGGGACTGGGTATCCGGATCGCACAGGGACAGCGTGCCGCGGGCATGTCCGCGACGCGTTTCGACGTGGATGCGATCACCCGGTCCGTGGATCGGATCATCCGGCTGGTGCCGCAACTGCCCGAAGATCCGTTCCTGCGATTCGCGGAACCGGCGCGGCTGCCCGATGCGGGGCCTTTTCATGATCCGGGATTCCGCTTCCCGCTTCCCGAGTCGGCTTCCCGCGATCTGCTCAACAGCCTCGATGCGATCAACGGAACGATCGAATCGCCCGCGGAAGTCGCCCTGCAGGAGTCCTGTGAACAAACCGACACCGCGATTCTCAACACGCTGGGATTGGATGTCGCCACACGTTCGACGTCCTTCACCCGCACGATCGCCATCACACTGGAATCCGGCGGTGAACGCATCCAGGTTGAAGACGAACGAGAAACCGCCTTTCCGGACGATCTGCCCGCCTTCGGAAAGATCCTGCAGGATCTGCTTCCGATGCTCGATCAAACCATCGGCGGATCGCTTGTCCCGACGGGCGTGTATGCGACAGTGTTCCACCCCGCCGCTGGCCGCACCTTCCTGCGCTCCGTCCTCGATTGCCTCAGCGGCTGGCTCGTGAACCGCCGACGGACATGGGCGATGGACCGGCTGAACACACCGATCGCGTCGGAGGGGGTGACGATCGTCGACGATCCGCACGCGCCGAGGTCGTCCCGGTCGAGAATCGTCGATGGTGAGGGGGTGCCGACCGCGACGAAACCGATCATATCGCAAGGGGTACTGCGCGGATTTTTCGATACGCTGGGCACGGCCGCCGAAAGCGGACGGGCTCCGGGGAACGCTGTGCGCGGCTACGACGGAAGCCCCCGCACCGGATGGACCCGCATCACGATGTCCCCGGGAATGGATTCCCCCGATGCGATCATCCGGGACACGGGCGAGGGCCTGTATATCCACAGACTGATCGGATTCGGGCTCGATGAAAGCTCCGGGCAGTATTCGATCGGCGCGATGGGGAGACGGATCACGGGAGGCGTACTCGGGGACGCCGTCGCGGGCATCACGATCGCCGGCAATCTCGCCGACCTGCTTCAAGACATCGACCGCATCGGCAACGATCTCCCCGCCGGCTACTCACTGCTCTGCCCGACCTTCAGGATCAGTCGCGTCAGCGTCGGCGGGAGCTGATCCCCTCACAGGGAAAAAAAGCCAGCCGCAGCGGGATTTCATTCCAGGCGCGGGGTCACGCGATACGCCATGTTGCCGCGAACGACGATGAGCATGACGGAATCCCGATGACTGCCCTGAATGATCGTCTGGTAAAAAGCATCCGCAGAAACGATACGGGTGCGGTCGATCTGGAGCAGCGCATCACCGGATCGGATACCGACGTCGTCCGCCGGCGATCCTGGACGGACCTCGTTCACATACACCCCTTTTTCCGCATTCCCGCGCGCGCCATCGACCTTGATCTCTTTGACCGACAGCCCGAGAATTTCCCAGGTGAGCTGCTGCGGATCGCGTGTCGGAAGCGCTTCGGCCGTGATGTCGGCCTGATATTCCTTGCCGCCTCTGAGAATCGTAATGCGGATCGAATCCCCCGGCAGCACCTCCAGGAGCTGATCCCGGAAGTCATCGCTGGATGTGACGGTATACTTCCCGAGACCGATGATCACGTCTCCCGCACGGATCTCGGCGCGCTCGGCCGGTGACCCCTTCGACACTTCGGACACGAGAGCACCCTCATCGCGATCGACTCGCAGATGTTTGGCCAGAACGGATGTGAGATCCTGGGTGTGGATCCCGATCCACGGGCGGGGGACCGTGCCGATTTCGAGCAGATCCTTGATGACCCGTTTGGCCTTGTCGATCGGAATTGCAAATCCGATCCCCTTGGCGTTTTCGTAGATGGCCGTGTTGATTCCGATCAGTTCGCCCTTGACGTTCAGGAGCGGTCCGCCGGAATTGCCCGGATTGATCGAGGCGTCGGTCTGAATGAAATCGTGATAGGTGTGCGTTTCGTTCGTCCGGTCTTTGAACGTCAGGCTGCGGTTGAGCGCGCTGACGACGCCGGTCGTGACGGTGTTGGACAGTCCGTACGGATTGCCGATCGCGATGACCGTTTCACCGATCATCAGGTCGTTCGACGTGAACGGCGCGATGAACGGGAGGGGTTCCGGGGCGGTTATTTTGAGGAGTGCGAGGTCGAGGCGGCGGGAGGCTCCCAGTAATTCGGCTTCATATTCCTGCCCCGACGCAAGCGTGACGGTGATTTTGGAGGCCGGCAGGATGATGTGTTCGTTGGTGAGGATGATGCCGTCGGGCTGGATGATCGTGCCGGATCCCAGACTCTGGTTGGTGATGTTGCGCCGGCGGCTCGGTTCGAAGTAGTTGAAGATCCATTCGTCGCCGAAGGGGTTTGCGCCGGTGACGGATACGACTTTTTCGGTCGAGATATTGACGACGGCCGGTCCGGCCTGACCCAAGGCGCGTACGACGGGCGACACCCGGACCGGGTCGACGTCCGCATGAATCGGCGCTATGAACGCAAAGAAAATGAGCAACGGAATCAAGTGACGCATCAAACACCTCCCTGTCGTACCAGAAGGTTCAAACAGCAGGACGCATTTTAGCGCGTTGCGGCATGTGCGTAAAGATGAGAGAAGAATCGTCGGTTCTTCTGGGACAGAATTGCTACCAGCAAGACTGCGATTCCATGTCGAGTTCATTCCTTTAAGTGGCTGGGTGAGGGGGCAACTTCCATAGGAAGTGATTCGCCAAAAGCTTCGAAGATCCGGAGTCCGTTCAAGCGGGAGTCGGGTGTTTCCGTGCCGGTGTAATCGATGCCAATGCAGCGACTAAACGTTGTTTTAATTTGTTCCGTCATTTACTTGCTCTCCCTGAATGTGTATCCAGTTTGTCTAAATATCGTACAAGCCGACCCGCTGGCATCCTTCGAGGAAGGCCTTTTTCAGGAAGTTACAGTTTGAAAACGGAGACTTCGCGGTCTGTAGCTGAACCATTGCAAGCGAATCTTTCGGAGGAAAATCGTGGGTATCGTGCAGAATACGAATCTGCTCTAGCCAGTCTTTGGCGTCACTACCGCAGCATTTCGCCTTGTAACGTTCTTCGATGCCGTACACCTCTTTCCATGTTTCGATCTCCTCATGGGCGGTGGCGGGACCGAACGAGAGTTGAATGTCGTCGGGTGTCATGTGGTCGATATCCGGTTTGTGAAGGCCGACAGTAATTTCGATACCATGAGCACCGGTTGCATAAGGGTAGAAGGCCTTGCGGCGTCCGACGGCATTGTGTGCCGGGTCGCGGCTGAGTTTGTAGAAGCTGTTGCACTCGTGGCAGGCCGGGGCGAGGTTTCGGAAATTGATCGTATTGAAGGGATAGAGCGTCTTGGGTAGATAATGGTCATAGGCCTCACGCTTGTTGTGATGCAGTCCCTTGATGTCGCCGAGGCCGCAGAACGGACATTTGCCGGTCGTATTCGTCTGCATGAATGCCTGGTAGTGTTCATCAATCTTGCCGATTTTTTCGCGTAGCGCTTTGATGTCGAGCAGTTGCTGGGAATAGAGTCCCTTGAAAAAAGATTTCAGTTGCTCGCTCAGATCAGGATAGGTGGCGGCAATATCGGTATAGCGGGCGATCTGAACCGCCGGGTCATTGGCGCAGACCTTTTCGATGTCGTTGTTGGCTTGGTGCCACCGCTTGAACTGCGAGATTTCCCCTCGCGAAAGCTGAGAGAAACTCAGATATATGGCTTGAACCTGGCTTGAGAAACGATCCCCTTCTTGAGTGTGATCGTAGGCGAAAGTTGTCATCACCTCCTTGAGTGGTGGATTGGCATCAAACAGGCTTAAGTCGTAAGGACCAGCCTTCGGTGCATGACACCAGACTTGATAAAAGATGAAGTTTATAAAACGCTGCATCCGCTCCATCTGATGCGGGACATAGGTATAGGCAAACAGCATCAGCCCTTGTCCTCCATGCTGTCAAGGATGGTCTTGATGAGCAGAATCTTTTCCACCGAGTCACCGAGTTCGCGATTGATCTCGACTAGGAGCTTCTCCTTGTCCTCTCCCTGTTCAAAACGTTGCCGCAGGTTGTCCAGCATCGACTGTGCATGGCCACCGATGGTCTCGCGCTTTCCAAAGGTGGCCATGGTGATCTTGTTGATGGATGCGCCAAGGGTGTTATAATCGGGATTTCTAACGCTGACCTTGCCTGTTACTTCGTCCTTGTTAAACACCAGCACCTTTTCCGGCCTGCTGTCAGAGATCAGAAACGGGGTGTGGGTCGTGACCAGCATCTCCTGGCCGTCGCTGCCGTTGAAGCTCTGATTCAGGCGAGTGACGAAGTTGGCGCGCCAGTCGGGGTTGAAATGGGTCTCCGGCTCGTCGAGCAGGAACAAGCTCTGGGTGTTCTTGAACAGCATGCATAGACCCATTGTATGAACCAGTTGGTGCTCTCCGTCCGATAGATTCTTGAGGAGCATTGGTTTTGAAACATCACTTTTCGTGAAGTAAAAGTTTTTAAATCGCATAATGCGCTCATCCGAGGCCAAGGTCGGGACGGTTTCGCTTACGTATTGGCTGTCGGATTGATACAGATCGGCCTTTAACGAGTCGCTGACGGAAAAGAGGTTCAACGTGAGCAGCACCTGAAAGGCATGGAATAGGGCGATGGGTGAGTGGTTGACTTCAAAATCGAAGTTCTCGCCGAAGGCTTGGCGGGTGTAGTCATTGACCCAGTAATCGAGATAGAGCGTGTCGCTGGCCTCGTCGATATACCAGCAGGTTGCGCTACGCTTCATACGCCTGATTACTGGATCGAAAGACTCATACCGAGTAGCTGAATTCTCCTGTTGATTACGTAGTTCTTTTTGCAACGTTTCATCGGCCTCAAGAAGGCGAATAAGATGAATCCGATAGCGACCCGATTCAGCGTCCCTGGTTAATGCTGGATTTTCTTTCCCAAAATGCTCAGCAACCTCAAGCGAGACCTCTATGCTGCGCCGGATGATGATACGGAACTCTTTGAGTTCCTTGATTTTCACATCGTCGCGGAAGGGTCTGAGCGCATCGGCATCCTGAAACAGCAGATTGCAGAGCAGGATCGCCTGGCTGAAACCGCTGTCGAGGTAGACCAGCCGTGATTCCGGGCGACCGGGATAGGGAAGCTGATGCTTCAGTGCCTGCCAGTATTCGTCGAACTGGACAAAGCGCATCTTGAAAAACGGCAGGCTGAGGATTTCGTTCTCTCCGGAGGAATAGCCCAGAATATAGTCCGGCAGCATTTGGCGACCGAGCGTCTGGGTCATCTTCAAGGGTTCATCACCGTTCCCGCTCACCAGGAACCATTTTGGCCCCTCTCCTGCTTGTTTTATAACCTTAACGCGGGCATTCCCACCCATTCCCATCGCGCAAATCTCGCTGCCGTCTTGTATGGGCAAGACATATTCCAGCTCGAATGCGTCGGGTTGTGCGCTTTCTGCTTTGAATCCATTCCGGTTTTCTTCTTCATTATATCGGAAGCTGTCCGGCAGGTTTTCCAGATAGATGCATTGCAGATGGTAGAAGATCGCTGCCAGCACCTCCAGCAAATTCGATTTCCCGCTGCCGTTAGGACCAGCGCAGACAAAAGGGGTAAAACCTTGTTCTTCCAGCAAGTCCCACTCGCTGCGGAAGCGGCACTCGAAACCCGCTTGCAGGCTGCGAAATCCTTTCGGGTCGGTGATTTTGAGGCGCAACAGCTTCATCCGGCGTTATCCCTTTTCCGCAGTGATCTGCACGCGGTTGCTGGCATCGTCGTAACCCTGGGTCAGACGACCCTCTTCCAACGCTGCGAACACCCAGTCTTTGAGTGCGTCATACTCCGCTGCGCCCCAGTTCGGCGCGTCGTCTTCCATCAGCTCCCCCGATCGTTGCTGAGCGGCTTCCATAAATTCCTGTGCGGAAAAGGGTGTATTCCCCAGATGCTTCAGCCAGGCATTCAGCCACTCTCCAAGCAGGGATTTGCGACCTTCCGCGGTTCGGAATGCAGTGATCTCCGCAGGTGCAGGCAACTCGAACAAAGGCTTCATGGGTTGTTTTTCCTCTACATCGGTCATTTCTTCATCCGAAATCTGAGGCCCTTCCGGTGGCAGTGGCACCCGTGACAGATCCAGTTCGCCTTTGAATGCCTTCTGGCTCAGTGCGCCATAGAGGCTCTCCAGATCGGTCAGGCTTTGCTGGTAGCGGGAATTAAGACCCTCGACCTTTGCGACAATTGAGGCAAATCGGTTTTGTAGACCGACGGGAGGTTTTACAACTTGAAGCCCTCGAATATCGTCAAAGTTGAGACCTGCTTTAACACCTTCTCGGTTCTTCTTTTGTACAAACGAATTTCCGTAAGGTAGCGTGAAATACCAAGCCAAAAACAAAGGATGAAGGCCGCAGTCTGGACATAATCGAATGAGTGCCAAATGTTGGTTAATGTATGAACCTTCTAGTTCTTTGGGTACCACTGCAGTTCTTCCCAGGTCAGCGGTTATTGAAAGGAGTAAATCCCCATGCTTAACCCTAGTTCGATTCGCTTCAGCGGAATCTGGAGCTTTTACATAAACGATGTCATCTAGTTTGAGGCTGGCATCTTTTACGTTGTTTATCCTTATAAATACACTTCCAGATTCTGAATAGTACTTTGCCCAACCACGAGACCCGCTTGTAAGGAATTCCATAAAAACGCCAAGAGAAAAGTGAAGTTGGCGTTTCATACTCTCAGGATCGCCGAACATCTCCAGAAAGACGCTTTTGATCAACTCATCGAGTTGTTGCTGGTGGTGCTTGCGCCGGGCGATCAACCCTTCCACCTTGCCGAGCAGATGGGCAATGCGCTTTTGGTCGTCGAGCGGGGGGAGGGGGATGGTAATAGAGTCAAGTTTATTACGAGTTAACTTCCCGCGTGTGGTTCCAGTGATGTAAGGATTAAGATCTGCGTAATTGAGATAGGCCGCAAGATACTCGAGAATCGTGCCACATTTTGCCGTTAAGACATGGGCATGATTATTGACCCAGCATCTTTCATTATAGATTTTTGCACAAACTTCATTTGCTCCCCAGCTTCCCCCATCCTCAGAAATGCAAAGAATTTTTTCGTCAAAAATATAATCGTCGATATATTCAAGCACGTTATTTGCTCCGATATAGGGGTAGAGCTTAGCCTTAGTAAGCTTAGCGCGTTCAGTAGAGTTGAGAGGAATCCGCTTGCTATCGAGGTTGTTTGTGATTTGATTTAGCGGAATGGAATTCATCCAACCATCTCCCTCAGCTCCAGCAGTTCCCGCACAATTCCGCTCTCTAGAGTTGCAGAAACCTCGCCGCAATTTTCGCGGTTAGCGATCTGATTCATCGTCCTCCTCCCTGAACTCGGCTTCAATCTCCTCGATCGATGGCAGTGAACCTCTAAGATCATCGGGAAGACTCCGGGTGAGTTGCGTCTCCCATTGAGCGACACCCATGGGGCGGCGGTAGCCGTCGAGGGCATATTCGATGACCAGATTGTTTTTACTTTTGCACAAAAGCAGACCGATGGTCGGTTTATCGTCCTTGTGACGCATCAGATCATCAATTGCGGAGAGATAAAGATTCAGGGTTCCTGTGAAACCCGGATCAAACGGGATGGCTTTAAGCTCAATGACGACATAGCAGCGCAGTTTGAGGTGGTAGAAGAGCAGGTCGAGGCGAAAATCCCGGTCGCCGACTTCCAGTAATACCTGTCTTCCGACAAAGGCGAAGCCGGCACCGAGTTCCAGCAGGAATTGCTGGACATGATCGACCAGCGCCTGCTCGATTTCTCGCTCCTTGCGGATGTCGGCAGTACCGAGAAAATCAAACAGGTAGGGATCTTTGAATACCTGAGCGGCCATATCGGAATCTGACGGTGGCAAGGTTCGCGCAAAGTTGTTGGTGGCCCTGCCCTGTCGTTCGTGAAGGCGGGTTTCGATCTGCAAGGTGAGGATGTCTTTGGACCAACCATTTTGGATCGTTTTATCTATGTACCAGAGTCGAGTCTTGGCATCGGCAAGCTTGTCCAGCAAGGCCAGATTGCTGCGCCACGGGATTTGTGCAACGGTGCGTTGCACGATTTCACGGACTGGCCACTCAGAGGCGAATTTCCGCATGTATTTCAGGTTGCGCGGTGAAAACCCGTTCATTTCCGGAAAGGCTTGCTTGAGATCCTCAGAAAGCCGGTCAATGATTCTGGCACCCCAGCCTTGCCGGTCCTGACGCTCAAGAATGATCATTCCGATATCCCAGTAGAGAAGAACCATGGCGGCATTGGCGGACAGAGTGACCCGCAGCCGTTCATGGGCGATGCGCTTTTTCAGGTCGGAGAGTGTGGTCTGATAGTCCGTGGGCAAATCCAGCGGTTTTCCGGCGACGGGAAAAGACGCCTGAGGTTTGCGGCTGCCTCTGGAAATGCGCTTGTTCCGGGGATCGTTCATCCAACCATCCCCCGCAATTCCAGCAACTCGCGCACAACCCCGCTTTGCACCTTGGCCAGATCGGCATCTTCCACCTCACCCACTTCTTCCTTCAGCAGCCGTTCTACGATCAGGCTGGGCGCTTCATATTCCACCTCTTCAAACACATCCTCCTTGTAACGCGACAGCGAAAGGTCATACCCCTCCGCCTCGATAGCGGCACGCGGTATAAAAAAACACTTCGCGGTGCGGTCGGTGTCGGTCTCGGGATTGCGGGCATGAAACTTGGCAGCGATATCCTGCAAGTCGCCATAACCCTCCTGCTTGGTGCGCTTGTCGTCCAGCGAATAGCCATCAGCCCGCATTTCGTAAAACCAGACGTTTTGCGTGGCCAGTTGGGTGACTTTGTCTTTCGGCCCCCAGACCTTGGTAAAAAGCAAAATGGCTGTGCTGACACCGGCGTAGGGTTTGAACACGCCGCTGGGCATGGTGATGACGGCTTTGAGGTCGCAACGCTCCAACAACATTTGTCGCAAGGACTTGAACGCGCCGCCTGAGCCGAACAGCACACCTTGCGGCACGATGACACATGCAGTGCCCCCCTTTTTGAGCAATCGGTAGATATTCTCGACAAACAGGAGCTCGGTCTTGGTAGTGGAGAGGCTGAGGTTTTCGTTGATGTCACCCTTGTCGATGCTGCCGGTGAAAGGCGGATTGGCCATGACGATATCGTATTCGGCCTCCTCATTATAGCTCTTGGAGAGCGTGTCCTTGTAGTCGATGTGAGGCTCGTCGATCCCGTGCATCATCAGGTTCATCAGGCCCAAGCGCACCATGGTGGCGTCGATGTCATAGCCAAAAAGGCTGGATTGCAAAATGGTCTGCCTTTTTTCGTCGATGGCTGCTGCGACAGATGTTCGAACGAAACCATCTTCATCAGGTTTCAGGTCTTTGGTTCCCGCCTTAATCGCCAGTTGAGTGACGATGTACTGGTAGGCACCGAGTAGAAAGCCGCCAGAACCGCATGCCGGGTCGGCAATTCGGTGGCCGAGTTGCGGCTGCACCAGATCGGTCATCAGCTTGATGATGTGGCGCGGAGTTCGGAACTGACCGTTCTTGCCAGCGGTGGCGATCTCGGAGAGGAGCATCTCGTAGACATCACCCTGGATATCCTGAAAGGCCTGGCCCTTCTCGTGTGAGTCCTTTTCCATGATCTCGAAGATCTCGTCGATGATCTTCACCGCCTCTACCAGAAGGGCCGGTTTGGGGATAATGAAGACGGCATTCTTCATGTGGTGGGTGAAGTTGCATTCGGCCCCGTTTATGTCCTTGAGGAAAGGGAAGACTCGGGTCTGAACATGCTGGAGCATTTCCTCAGCCTGCATGTGCTTAAACTCGCTCCAACGCAGAGTGCGCTTGTCGATTTCATACATCTTGGCATCGGCCTGGCGATTATCTGTCTCTCGTTGAGTGTCGTCTTTTCTTGCTCTTACGCGATATTCCGGTGGCATCCACTGCCCTTCGAATTTGGAAGTGTAGGGCTCGCCGGTCCACTCGGCATCGGCCTGCTTTTTCTGATCCAGTTCGTCGAGTCGTTTCATGAACAGCAGGTAGGTGATCTGCTCGATGGCGGTGAGCGGGTTGGAGATGCCGCCGGACCAGAATTTGTTCCAGAGCTGACCGATTTTGCTTTTGAGTTCGGGGTTGTTTTGCAGCATGTCTATCTTTCCTCCAACCGTTTGACGTTTTTGTCCGCAAGCAGGAGTTTCATCTGATGAATGGCGGTCTGGTTCAGGATTTTCAAGCGCTCGGCCTGTGGGAGTCCCTGATGAATGAAATGGGCGTTCAGGGTTTCGAGATTGGCCAGGCAGACAAGCTGGGAGACATTGGCTTCATCCCGAATATTGCCTTTGTCGTCAGGATTTTCATCCCGCCACTGCTTCGCCGTTTTCCCGAACAAAGCCATGTTCAGCAGGTCGGCTTCGCTGGCATAGATCATTTTGATTTGCTTGGACATAAGCTTCGGCGGGATCAGGTTTGCCATGATCGCATCGGTGTGAATTCGGTAGTTGATTTTTGCCAGGTTACGGCGAATATCCCAGCCGAGTTGCTGGAGTTCTTGTTGTTTGAGTCGCTGGAACTCTTTTATCAGGTAGAGTTTGAATTGAGGAGATATCCAGGAGGCAAATTCAAAAGCAATGTCCTTATGAGCGTAAGTTCCGCCATAGCGGCCTGCCTTTGCAATGATCCCAACAGAGCCGGTCTTTTCCACCCATTGCTTAACCGACAGGACGAAGCGGTTCAAACCTGCTTGATTTTTAATTCCCTCGAATTCGGGGGAATTAAAATCCGGGTTGTAGATATCCTCCCAAATACCTAAGAACTCGATGGTGTTTTTGTTCCGAAGCCATTTCTCAATCAGTGCCAGTCCGTTTTCGATATCGCGCACCATGTCGGTCAACGAAATATAATCCTGCCCGTTTTCTTGCAGAACGGTAATCTGACTGCCTTGCACGGAAAGTTTTTGTTTCTTTCCGCTCATTTCTAAACGGGTCGATTTCGACTCTTTTTCTTGTCTTTCGGGTGTCATTTCCATCAGGCCGCCAATCGTGCGGTGAGCTGCAATATCTCGTTGATCTCCGACGGACTGAACACACCGCGAATCCCCTGTGGGTGAATCACCGTGAACGGAGTGTTGATGAGGTCTTTCTTCTCGACCTTCTCGCGCTCGATGATGAAACCCTTGAGCAGGTTCAGGAACTCCAGTTGGCGGCTGGACAGATTGCTGTGCTGCGCAATGAATTGATCAAAAGCATCGCTGACCGTTTCCGGAAAGCTTTTCAGGATTTCGATGCCGAGGATGTGGCGGATGAACTGGATGAAGCGAGCCTTGCGGATATTGTAAACTCGGCGCAGTAGATTTTCGGTGATATGCGGGTGCTCGGCATGGAGCAGCTCGGCCAGTTCTGTGGTCTCGTCAGCCGAGATCTCTTCTCCGTTCTTGAGCTTTTTCAGAATTGGGTTGCGCTCGGTCAGTTCCGTGATCATGGCCTCGACCATGTCGCGGTAGCGGCTGATACTTACCGATTCGTTCTGAGGACCGAACTCGACCCTCTCTTTGCGATGTATCTCATCTCTCAGGTCGAGATGCGTAGGACCAGGGCCGAACTGTTGCTCGCGAAATTTCATCAGCGGACCGAGACGGGTGTTCAGATCGTCGAGTGCGTCTTCCTGCGCGTTGGCATCTGTTTTGGCCCAGTATTGATTGGTCTGAGCGGTTCGAATCAACTCCTCTTCGGCTTGAACGAAGTTGATTGAAAGCGGCAGTTCGCTGATCTGCTCGACGATACCTTCTTTCAGGGTTTCGGCTTTTTCCTTTTCCTCACTCAACCTGGCGAGAGAAAACTCCAGCAAATCCCGCTCAAAACGCATTGCTTTGAAGTCGGCCTCGGAGACGGTGCGAAACAGCGGCTTAATCTCGGCACGCAGGAATTCTAACCGCTGGTGATTCAGGGTGATCCAGAAGTTTTCTTCGTTGAGGCGAGCTAGAGCACCGCTTGCCTCCTTGATAATGACGGATGTATGCGGCAACTGCCGGATCTGTTGGCGTAGTTTGGCAATTTCACGTTCTGCAATCTGGGCCTGAGCGAGGTCGATGGCTTTTTCGATCTTGTCGAGACGTAAGCCAACCAACCTCACAGGCAGAGGTAGTTGGGGCTTGAGCTCCTTGCCTTTGGGTTGCAGCTTGAAGTACTCGAAGTTATCCCAGCAATCGAGGATCAGAAACACGTCTTTTTCCAGACACCACGGCTTGGGTTTACTAGTTTCCAGCAGGCGGGTGCCGCGCCCGATCATCTGCCAGAATTTGGTGTAGGAGTAGACCGGCTTGGCAAAGAGGAGATTGACGATCTCACGCACGTCAATGCCGGTGTCGAGCATGTCGACGCTAATGGCAACGCGCGGCATATCGTTGTTGGTGAACTGGTCGAGCAGTCCGCCTTTGCCGTAAACGCGTGGGTCATCGGAGACCATTACCTTGGCCAGTTCACCTTTGTATTGCGGGAAGAGTTTGTCAAAGATTTCTTCGATGCGCCGGGCGTGTGCTTTGGATGAGCAGAAGAAGATCGTTTTTCCTGGCAACACGCCGCTCCCGTCCTTGATGCACTCCTCCATGAATTCCTTGACGATGAGCGTATTCGTTCCCTTGTTGATCACCTGCTTTTCGAGCTGCGAACCCTCGAAATTGATCTCTTCGATGTCTTTGCCTTCCTGCAACAGTTTTTTCTGATCCTCAAGTGAGATTGTTCGCTTGCTGATGCCTTCCGTCTGGAAGCGGGTCTGGATCTTCATTACCTGGAAGCTGCAGAGATAGGGCGGTACATTGTTGACCGCCTCCTCGAACGTGTAAGCAAAAGTGGGAAGTCCGTCTTCGCAGTGGAAGAGCTGGAACGTGTTGTGGTCGATGATGTCGGTGGGTGTGGCGGTCAGGCCCAAAATGATGGTCTTGAAATAGTCCAAAACCTCTTTGTAGGTGTTGTAGATGGATCGGTGGCTCTCGTCGACCACGATGAAATCGAAAAAGTGCGGAGACAAGTACTGCGAGTCTTCCCGGATGATGTTGAGCATCGTGGGATAGGTCGAGATGTAGATTCGGCGATCCTTGGCGATCATCTTCTCGCCGACATTCGGCCAACGCGGCTCGTGAGGTAAATGTTCCTTGAAAGCTGCCAGTGCTTGTTCGCGCAGTGCGATTCGGTCGACCAGAAACAACACTTTCTCCGCATGACCGGCACGCATCAGGGCATCCACCATCGCGATGCATGTTCGGGTCTTGCCGGTGCCGGTGGCCATAACCAGCAGGAAGTCGCGTTTTTTCTGCTCGATCCCTTCCAACACCGCACGAATGGCTCTGATCTGATAATCGCGACCGGCTATCGTAGTGTTGATCAGTTCCTGGCTCAGGGGTTTGCGGTTGCGGCGGATGTATTGAAAACGCTCGAGATCATCGCGGGTCGGAAAGCCAACCACCTTGCGTGGCGGATAGTTGTCCAGATCCCAGAAATAAATGTCGTGACCGTTGGTGTAGAAGCAAAATGGCAGTTCGCCACCCCGCTGTTTCTGGATGTTATAGCAGTACTGCTTGGCTTGCTCGCGGCCAATCTTAGCATCTTTGCTCGTTTTCTTTGCTTCGATGACAGCCAGGGGTTTGTGGTCTTTACCGAGCAATACATAGTCACTGAACTGATGACCTTCGTAATGTGTACGAGGTTCAGCAACTCCGTCAGGAAGTGGAGTCAGGATGTCGAATTCTTGGATGACTTGGGTAGGATCATTAACGTTCCAACCCGACAGAGCAAGCTGGCTGTCAATCAACTCTGAGCGAGTTTGAGCCTCTGTTTTGGTCATGATTCAAATTTCTCGGGTTTTCCATTCGCCACAGAAAGCCCTGAATTACTTCCTGAAAGCTTGAAGGGAAGTGTTTTGTGTTGAACATCTGTGCCTGATTGTGTGCCTGTTGTCTGCGAACCGACTTGGTCTGCTCCCCAAAAATTTCTGCTGCTTTTACCATGTCGGTTTGCCTCAAATCCATGCACGCCAGCGACCCCGGAGTATAGAATGAAATACAACTTGCCGAACGACCAATTACGCTCATTAATTTATCATGTAACCTGGCAAGTGCAAAGAGTTTTGTTTTCGAATTTGCAGATTCCCGATGAATTTTATAACAGACATCACACCAGATCAGAAGCTTATGCTCTTCTCATGATTTGGAAAAATCGCACACACGAAGGTTTCCGGCCTTGTAGTAAAATACGGGACGAAAATCTTGCAGCGCATTATTCATCCATTTCAGGCTTTTCTGCAGTAGATAGGGTGTTCGGAGACCGATTTCGTACATGGAGTGACCTTCATGCTGAGTAACAATCCAGCCAAAGAAAGCCTCCGGACACCTGTTCGATCGAAACGTCGACCAGGAACAGAGAAGGATTCTCTTCCAGGGATTCACAATTCCTGATGTCAATCTGAAGACCTTGGTCCTGACACTCCACGCAATCAACACTGCCATTGGGACTCGGATCGGTTGTGTAAAGGTAAGCAAATTGTGCCATTTGTTTCGCTCGATGTCCGAAAGGTTCATCACCGAGGATGAAACAGCCATCAAACCGATCAGAATCGATATGATTGAGGTGTTTCTCATGTCGCGGTTTCGACCGCCAATTTCCGGAGCATTACAAGAATCACGCATTTTGTAACTCCTGAGACTTTGATGGCGGCTGCAATCATCTCAGGACGCGACGATATCATCCAGATAATCCAAACAGCTTTTCATCCGGTTCATACTGGAATCAGTTCCTCAAGAATCTGTTTTTCGATTCGCCTCCGAAGACTTTTCCTGCTGACCAGATCGACTTTAACTCCAAGTTGTTCTGATAGATAGTTTTCCATTTCTACAAATTTAAAAAACCCCGGAGACTCGGAAAAGGAAACCAGGATATCGAGATCACTGTCAGGACGGTTTTGATTTCGAACGCGAGAGCCGAAAACACCGAGCGATTGGACATGAAATGCCGCGGTAAGCAGAGGCATTTCGCGCCGTATCTTCTCGATCAGTTCATCCAGATTTGTGTGTGTTTCCATACGTCTATTGATAATCATACCGCGTATAAAAAGCAACAACTCCTCAAATTCCGGCAGACAGAAAAAAAGCCCCCGGCGAACCGGAGGCTTTCAATAAATCGAGAGTCAGTCAGGAATTAATACATTCCGTCCATTCCGCCCATTCCGCCCATGCCGCCGCCGCCGCCCGGCATCTTCGGTTCTTTGTCTTTTTCCGGAATGTCGGTGACGAGTGCTTCGGTTGTGAGCATGAGGCCCGAGATACTGGAAGCGTTCTGGAGAGCCGAGCGGACGACCTTGGTCGGGTCGATGATGCCGTCATCGATCATGTTGACGTACTTTTCGCTCGCGGCATTGAATCCCATATTGGTTTCCAGCTCTTTGATCTTCTGAACGACGATCGAGCCTTCGAGGCCGGCGTTGGTGACGATCTGTCGGGCCGGTTCTTCGAGAGCGCGGATCAGAATGTTGCGTCCGATGTCCTGATCGTTTTCGAATTTCAGAGCGGCGATTTTCGGGATGGCGCGCAGCAGAGCGACACCACCACCGGGCACGACGCCTTCTTCAACAGCAGCGCGTGTGGCATTGAGTGCATCTTCCACGCGGGCTTTCTTTTCCTTCATTTCGACTTCGGTGGCCGCGCCGACATACAGAACGGCGACACCGCCCACGAGTTTCGCCAGGCGTTCCTGGAGTTTTTCGCGGTCGTAATCGGAGGTGGTCTCTTCGATCTGCGCCTTGATCTGGCGAACACGACCCTGAATTTCCTCTTCCTTGCCATAGCCTTCCACGATCGTGGTGTTGTCTTTGTCGATCGTGATGCGCTTGGCGCGGCCGAGATCGGCGAGGGTCAGGTTTTCGAGTTTGATGCCGAGATCTTCGGTGATGGATTTTCCGCCGGTCAGGATCGCGATGTCCTGCATCATGGCTTTGCGACGATCACCGAATCCGGGAGCTTTCACGGCAGCGACCTGAAGGGTGCCGCGGAGTTTGTTCACGACGAGTGTCGCGAGGGCTTCGCCTTCGACGTCTTCGGCGAGAATGAGCAGTGGTTTGCCGATTTTGGCGACCTGTTCGAGAACGGGGAGGAGATCTTTCAATGAGGAGATCTTCTTCTCGTAGTTCAGGATGTACCCATCTTCGATCACGACTTCCATGCGCTCGGCGTTCGTGACGAAGTACGGGGAGAGATACCCGCGGTCGAACTGCATGCCTTCGACGATGTCGAGATGCGTTTCCATGCTCTTGGATTCTTCCACCGTGATGACGCCGTCCTTGCCGACTTTTTCCATGGCTTCAGCAATGATGTTGCCGATCGTGGAATCGTTGTTGGCGGAAATCGTCGCGACGGCGGCGATCTGAGCGGAACTTTCGATCGGGACCGAAATGTCTTTCAGGGACTTGATGACGGCTTCAACGGCTTTGTCGATACCGCGTTTGAGTTCCATCGGGTTGCAGCCCGCAGTCACGTTCTTGACGCCTTCGCGGAAGATGGCTTCGGCGAGAACGGTAGCGGTGGTGGTGCCGTCACCGGCGACATCGGATGTTTTCGAGGCGACTTCGTTGACCATCTGGGCGCCCATGTTTTCAAACGGATCCGGAAGCTCGATGTCCTTGGCAACCGTCACACCGTCTTTGGTCGAGTTGGGAGCGCCGAATTTCTTGTCGAGAACGACGTTGCGGCCTTTGGGGCCGAGTGTCGTTTTAACGGCTCTTGAGAGCTGAGTGACGCCGCGGAGCAACGCCGCACGTGCATCTTCACCGTATCTGAGTTGCTTTGCCATGATTAGGATCTCCTTACTGATACCGTCCGGAAAATGCCATTCCGGCGACGGGTGTGTTAGTTTTCGATCACTCCGAGAATGTCATCCTCGCGCATGATCATGAATTCAACGCCATCGATCTTGATCTCGCTGCCCGCATACTTGCCGAACAACACGCGATCACCCTTTTTCACATCCATGGCCTGACGCTTGCCGTCTTTGTCAAATTTTCCCGGTCCGACGGCGATGACTTCGCCTTCCTGCGGTTTTTCCTTGGCGGTATCCGGAATAATGATGCCGCCGGCGGACTTCTGGATGTCGTTTTCGAGACGTTTCACGATGATCCGGTCATGAAGTGGTCTTACTTTCGCGCTCATACTTCGTAACCTCCGATTGAGTAAGTTCGAGGGCTTGCTGCCCGGTTTGCCGTCCATTGTTAGCACTCGTTTCGATCGAGTGCTAACACAACCTATTCCAACTTGATCCCAAGAATCAAGCGAAAAATTTCAGAAAAATTTTTTAGATTCTCTGGATTTTCAAAATTTTTAATGAATTTTTTTTATTTACTGATTAAACACACAAATTACTTTGTAAAATGAATTCTTACTTTGTTTTACATATCGATAACTTTGCCTTTTTGATCCTTCCCCGCCTTTCATCTATGATTATTAAAGACTCTTCCGGTTGACCCCGCCAAACCAGGAGGCTGCCCCGATGAACGAATCGATGCCCATACCCGACGATCTCACAAGCCACCTCGACTCCGCCCTCGCCCGCCTCATCCAATCCCTCACCTCCCTCCGCAGCTCCCTCGCCCTTCCCCTCTCGCCCGAATCACTCGCCGCCCCGCTCCTCCCCCTGCAGACAGGCCTGCTTTCGTCCATCTACACCCTTCAATCCTCAACCGACCACCTCCTGGATCTACTCGCCACCCGCCACCTGCAACCGACTCACCCTGAACCCGACACGACCCGGACCGAGTCGGAGACGATCGTGGAATCCCCCGTTCTCAGGGTGCTCATCGGTGACCCCGACCCGGCCAATCTCGAACGCCTCACCGGCTGGACCCAGGATGCGGGTCATCTGGTCTGGCCCTGTGTTTCTTTCGAAGATGCGATCCAGAAAGCCTCAACCCGCCCGTTCAACCTGATCATTCTCGATGATCGGTTGCCTCGCTTTGACCAGGGACGTGTTTTGGGGACTCTGGCGTCCCGCGATGAGAAGGATATAGTGAATCTGGTGCTGATTACGGCGGATCCCGAGAACCACCTTGGCATCATGTGTCTCACCCCGCCGGTCTCCCCGGACGATCTCGACCGGACGCTCCGAAACCGTTTCTCCAGAAAGTAACGCTCCGCGCGTCACTCAGGGCGCAGGATCTGAAAACTGCGCATTTTATGCCGGAGCGTCTTGCGGTCGACCCCGAGCAATTCGGCGGTTTTACTGAGGTGCCAGCGGGTCTGTTCGAGCGTTCTGAGAATGATGTCGCGCTCGATCCGATGCATCTCCTCCCGGGCGACCTCCTTGAGATCCGGCACATCGTCCTCACCGCTCCGGATCAGGCGGCTCGGGATCGAATGCGTGGCATCCCTCTGCATGCTCCGCATCATCTCTTCCGGAAGGTCGCGTTCGCGAATTTCGTTGTCCGCGAGAATCACGGCGCGCTTGATCACATTTCTGAGTTCACGGACGTTCCCCGGCCAGTGATAGCGGGAAAACAACTGGAGCACCTCGGGGGTGATCGCCGGAACCGTCCGGTCGAACTGCGCCGCGAAGCGGGATGCGAAGTGGGCGACCAGCAGAGGAATATCCTCCGGTCGATCCCGGAGCGACGGGATCCGAATGGTGATCTCGTTCAACCGATAATACAGATCTTCCCGGAAGGTCCCGCGCCGGATGGCGTCGTCGAGATCCGCGTTGGTCGCGGCGATCAGCCGGAAATCGATCTGACGCTGCTGGGTGCCTCCGAGTCGCTCGATGGTGCGTTCCTGGATGACGCGCAGAATCTTCATCTGGGATGACGGGGTGAGATTGCCGATCTCGTCGAGCAGGATCGTGCCGGTATGGGCCAACTCAAATTTCCCGATTTTATTAGCGCGAGCATCCGTAAATGCCCCTTTCTCGTGCCCGAACAACTCGCTTTCCATGAGGGGATCCGGGAGTGTCGCGCAATCGATCGTGACGAGGGGGGCGGTGCGTCGCGATGACAGGGCGTGGAGGGCGCGCGCGAAGAGTTCCTTTCCCGTGCCGCTCTCACCGCGCAGCAGCACCGTGATGTCGGTGTCGGCGACGCGCCGCATCATGGCGAGCGCTGCGACGAACGCGGGACTCTCGCCGATCATCTCGATCCCGTCCTCCCCCTCCGCACCTCTGCCGGTTCCACCGGCCGTCCCCCGGCTCCGATCGCGCATCACCTGACGCGTGATTTCGCGGATCTCCCGCGCGTTGATCGGCTTGGTCACGAACTCGATCGCCCCCGCCTTCATCGCCTTCACGGCGGTTTCGATGGTCCCGAACGCCGTCATGATCAGCACGGGAATCGACGGAAAATCCGCACGAATCCTTCGGGTCAGCTCGATCCCGTCCATGACGGGCATCTGAACATCCGCCATGATCAGATCCGGCCGGGCACCCTCCCTCAACCGATCCAGGACGGCACCGGGAATCTCGAAATGTTCGAGTTTCCATTCGTCGCACGCCAGTATTTTCCTGAGGATCCAGCCGGTGCGCGGATCGTCATCCACGGTGAACACGACCCGTTCCTCGGTTCGCTTACGCTGGGCCATCGGACAATTCTCCGGAAACAGCCGGCAGAACCCCGCCGCCGATCGGCTGGATCCCCTCCCGCTGCCTCAGTGAAACAGGCTGGCGGATCGTGAACCGCGCACCGCCGCCCGTTCGGTTTTCGGCCATCAGAACACCATTATGTCGGTTGATGATTTGTCGCGAGATCGGCAATCCGAGTCCTGTTCCGCCGACTTTTCGCGAGTAAAATGGCGTGAATATCGCCTCGAAATCTTCCTCCGGAATGCCGCTCCCTGTGTCCTCGAATGTCACGTTGACTTCATCGGTCTTTCTCGAAAAATGCGTGATGATCCTGAGATCTCCGCCGTGGGGCATGGCATCGAGCGCATTGATGATGAGGTTCAGGAACACCTGCGCCATCTTGACCGGATCGAGATCCATCGGCGGGATACCGGTGTCGTAGTCGAGCCGGAGGTTCACGTTGCATTGTGATATCCGGGGACGCAGGAACCGGAGCGTTTTGTTGATCACGGAATGAATGTCCGTCGTTTCGAACTGAAAATCCTTCGGGCGAGACAGTTCGCGGATATCCAGAATGAACCGGTGCATGTCGCTGATCTTTTCGTTGATGACGCCGAGGCATTCTTGGAGTTCTTCAGGTGAGGGGGGATTTTCCACGAGATATTGCGTGGTGGTGGCGATGATTCCCAGCGGATTGCCCAGTTCGTGGGCGATTCCGCCGGCCATCCGGCCCATCGATGCCAGGCTTTCGGTCTGAACAAGGAGTTCCTGTGCGAGTTGCAGATTCCGGTTACTCTCGATCAGATCCTTGTACAGCCGGATCATCTTAAGCACCAGGGCGAGTTGCCGGGCGAAGGCCGACATGCGGTGGAGGTGGTCGTCGAGCATCTGTCTGCGGGAGTGGTACAGAAATCCAAGTGCGCCTTCGACGCGGTCCTTCGAAAGGATTGGCACGAGATACATGCGGCTGTTCCCTGCGCTTGCCTGCTCCATCGCGGCGTCCCGCTGCATGATCTCATCGAGATCCTTCACCAGACTCAGCCGCCCCCTCCTCAGGATCCGCCCGATCCGGCCGGGGCCTTCATCGAGATCCCGGAGACGATCCGTGCTTTGCCCCGGCACCCCCCTCGACGGCGTCATCACCTGCCGATCCTTGTGGCGCAACCAGAGCCATAGCCGCACCGGCCGAAGCTCGCGGGCGATCCGGTTCATGATCTGATCGAGCATCTGATCCTGATCCTCGGTCCGTGCGATCATGTCCGTGATCTCTTCGAAACTGACCAGTTCCTGCTTCTTACGGGTCAGAAATGCCTGAAGCTGATCGATCAGAAGACGCTTTTCGTTGAGAAGAGACTGGTGCTCGATGGTCTTGAGCACCATCACGGGGATGACTTCGAGGCAATCGAAGGGCTTGACCAGGTACGCATGCGCGCCCAGATCCAGTGCATCGACGGCGGTTTCCTTCGAGGCGTACCCGGTGATCACCATGAACTGAGTATCGGTCGATATTTTTTTGATGACCCGGATGAGTTCGAGGCCGTCCATGCCGGGCATCTTCAGGTCGGTGATCACGAGTTGGCACGGGTTGCGCCGGAACTTTTCGAGCGCGTCGATTCCGCTGACCGCCAGGTCGACCACATACCCTTCCTTTTCAAGCACATACCGCAGCAGATCACGGATGCTCATTTCATCATCGACCACCAGAATCCGAATCGATGTCATGTCATGCCTCGGTCGCGGATTTCCGAACCAGCAGCCGCACGATACGACGGCGTGTGGATTCGAGAACCGTGATTTCGATGTTGCTGAAATAGAACCGATCGCCGCGATCCGGAATCCGCTGGGCGTGGTTCAGAATGAATCCGGCCACGGTATCGTAGGGCCCCGCCGGAATGATCTGGGCCACCCGCAGGTTGAATTCGCCGATCGTCATGGCCCCGTCGATGATGAAGATCCCCTCCGCGAGATTCCGGAAGACCGGCGCTTCCCGCTCATCATATTCATCCTGGATTTCTCCGAGCACTTCCTCGAGAAGATCCTCCGTGGTAACAACCCCCGACGGCATTCCATATTCATCCACGACCACAGCCATCTGGCCGGAATGCCAGAGTCCGGGGAGGAGTTCTGTCGCTTTCTGCTGTTCCGGCACGAAAACCGGTGCACGCATAAGATCTCCGACGGTCGATCCGTCGATTCCCGCAGCCATCAGGTCGACACTGTGCAGAATGCCGACGATGTGATCCGGTTGTCCGTCGTAGACCGGAATACGCGAAAAACCGCATTCATGGATCAATTCCGCAGCCTGCCGGATGGTCGCGGTCCGGTCGATCTGGACGACATCCTGCATGGGCACGAGTGCAGCGACCACTTTTTTGCTTCCGAATTCCATAAGTCTCGAAATGACTCGCTGCTGTTCTCCGGTTACGCGTTCCTGGAAAAGTCCCGTTTCGAGAATCCTGCGGAGTTGTTCCCGGCTGATATCCGCGCCGGGATCACGCGATCCGATGATCCGGACGATCATTCGAGGCAGGGAGGTCAGGATGAAGATCGCCGGTTTCAGGATCACGCACAGCACTTTGAGGAACCATCCGAAGGTCATCAGCATGCTCGTGTTCCAGATCAGAGCGAGTGATTTCGGAATGATTTCTCCCAAGAATAAAATCACAAGGGTCACCAGCACGGTGGCGGTTTCGACGTTCCAGCGTGTCATCCATTGCGACAGGAGTGCTGTGGCCGTGGCGCTCACGATGACCAGTGCGAGATTGTTTCCTATTAGCAGCGCCGAGATAACCGTATCGCGGCGGGCCAGAAGCCATTCGATGATACGGATCCTGCCCGATCGTGTTCCCGATTTATCCTGAATCGGCACACTGACGGTCAGAATGGCGGTTTCCGTCGCTGAAAAAAACGCGGATCCGGCGATTCCGAGCAGGATGAATACGATATATAGCTCAGTCATCGCGCTGCTCCGTCTGATCCCGGACGATGTCCACGGTCGTGACCCTGGCATCGGTACCCTCGATCACCGTCATTTTCCAGCCGTTGGCCCGGATCGACTCACCCGGATGGGGAACGTGGCCGAAGTGGTCGATCAGGAATCCATTGAGTGTGCGGAAATCGGCATCGATAGGGATACCCATGCGCTCGAGATCGTCCTTTTCGATATCCCACGCGACGCGGATCACTGCCTGATCATCACGTGAAGGCACAGTCGGATTTACGCTCAGCGTGACCGGCTTGAACACTGCGCGCAGGATATCGTCCAGCGTGACCAGACCGCTGGTGCCGCCGTATTCATCCAGCACGATCGCGAGATGGATCCGGTTCGATTTCAGATCCTGATACAGTTGCCGGACAGAGAGTGTCGCAGGAACAAAATGAGGATCCTGTGCTAGCTGTTTCGGTATCCGTTGCAGTGTCAGTCCGAACCGGGCGGCCAGCAGATCCTTGGCGTATAGAACGCCAGTGATGCTGTCGAGCGACCCGCGGTAGAGCGGCACTCGACGGAAATCCCGTTCAAACAGAGCCTGGCTCGCATCATCGCTCGAAATCGACTCCGGCAACCCGAAGATCTGGATGCGCGGCGTCATGATCTGCGAAACGGTCTGTTGTTCCATCCGGAAAATGCGCTCGATCACCTCCTGTTCGAGGGGATTGAGAATCTTTCCCTGGACCGCTTCGTCGACCACGTTCAGGAACTGCTCCTGAAAGGCCGGACCTCCCGATGAAAAGTCCCGCGATCCGGGAAAAAGGCGATCCATCAGCAGCTCGACGACCCGGCGGATCGGGCTGAGCAGAAGGCCGGCGCGGCGAACGAGAAACGCCGCGATGACCGAGGCCGGGCCGGGCCAGTTCATCGCGAGCAACTTCGGGGTGACCTCACCGACGATCAGCAGCACGATCGTCATGACAATGATGGCGATCCAGAGCCCCTCACCCGGGAAAAGGGCTTCGAGTGTGCGTTCGGCGAGTGAACTGGAGGCGGTATTGACGAGCGTATTGGAGATGAGGAGTGTGATGAGCAGACGACGGGGTTGGCTGACCACTTCAGCGATCAGTCTCCGAGAGGGTCTCGGGTCGTAGCGATATTGCTGTGCCTTCCACCAGGGGAGGCTGAACAGGGCGGATTCGCTGCCCGAGAAACATGCGGAAGCGATCAAAAGCACGCAGATGATCAGAATACTGACAATCACGGCGGTTATTATAGCAGGCGCAGCCCGTTCGTCCAGTGTGTGAAGGGAATGTGCTATATCCTGACATCTGGCCTCAAAGACGAACGTTCGTCCAGTGCGGAATGGCGGATCGAACGGGCTTCGGGCGTGTTCCGTTGACAATTCGATCCCGACACCGGACAATATCGGTTCAATCCGGAATCGTTTTCCGGACAACCGAACGGGAGATTTTCGCATTATGGGGCCGCTGGGTCACACGCTGTCAGGAGTAACGGTTTATCTGGGGATCTGCACGGTGACGCGCCGGAAGCCGACGATCGGGGAAACGGCGGTGGCGGCGGTGTTCGCGAACGCTCCCGACCTGGACCTGATCAGCGCGATCTGGGCCGGTTTCGACCATGCCAACAAGCTCCATCACTCCTACTCCCATACGCTCGGATTCGCCCTCTTCTGCGGGTTGATCGCGATGCTGATCCATCGGAAACGCCCCCTGTTCGCCTTCAGTCTCGTGGCGCTGTCCGTGATCGCTCATAATACAGGCGATTTTTTCACGCGTGACACGAGTTATCCCAACGGCCTGATGATGCTCTGGCCGTTCTACCCCGATTACATGATCGGACCTTCTTTGTTTCTGGACATTCACAAGGCGTCCTGGATGAATCTGATCTCGGCGCCGAACATCAAGGCGACCATCCACGAGTTTCTCGCGTTCACCCCTCTGATGTCGATCCTCAGTTTCATTCTGCTGGTGCAGCGCCGCACGCTTTCAGGAGCATCGCATGAACCGCGTTGATCTTTCGATCGTCATTCCGTTTTACAATGAAGAAGAGAACATCGAGCTGGTCTATCGATCCATCGTCGATGCGCTCGATCCGTCCGGGCTCAGTTTCGAGATCATCGCGGTGGATGACGGAAGCCGCGATCATTCCTGGGAGGCGCTTCAGGGGATCTCCGCGAAGGATTCCCGGTTCAAATCGGTCCGTCTGATGCGGAATTTCGGCCAGACTCCCGCGCTTGCCGCCGGCTTCGATCTCGCATCGGGACGTCTCATCGCCACGATGGACGGAGATGGGCAGAACGATCCGAAAGACATCCCGATGCTCGTGCGGAAAATCGATGAGGGGTATGATCTAGTGAGCGGCTGGCGGAAGGACCGGCAGGATCCGTTTTTCTCGCGCCGCCTCCCCTCGATTCTCGCCAATAAACTGATCCAGCGCGTTACACGGGTCCCCGTCAATGATCTCGGGTGCAGCCTCAAGGTCTATCGCCGTGAAATCATCGAAAACATTCAACTCTACGGCGAACTGCACCGGTTTTTGCCCGTTCTGGCCAAATGGGTCGG